>DQVL01000120.1 GCA_015661745.1 Thermoprotei archaeon
TCAAATTTGATCGTTTATTTAACATCACAGACACCCTCAACAATCTTTAAAAGCATTAGTATCAATTAACTCTAACATTTTGAACAGCCAAAACTTTTGCTTTTATCTTTTCGACAAAATAAAATTTTTAGAATGAGTAAAGAGCTACATGGCACAACATTAAAAGTATATCTCCATATATTAAGACGTGGAAAAGATAAGATAGGAGTGAGGGAACTTATGAGAGAACTTGGTATGAAGACCCCTAGCCACGCATATTACCATCTAGACAAGCTTGTAACGATTGGTTTGCTCGAGAAAAAATATGGAGATTATTATATAAATAAAAATATAAAAATTGACTATCTTAGGGACTTTATAATTACCTCTGGTCTTATAATTCCAAAATTTTTGTTTTATACTATGTTCAATTTAGTTATATTCTTATATTCATTGATAGCCCCCAATATACACGAACTTTATTGGTACATCACTATAATATCGTCTTCGATTGGAACAGCAATATCAATGTATCAAACAATAATGTCATATAAGAAACTTAAAATCATATAGTGTTCAAAACATTAGAATAATAGCTATATAATTCTATTAATTTATTGATGTTAAGTAATAGATCAGTTTTAATCCCTATATCTGGTGCAATATTGGCGCTACTCGTAATATTTACCTCTATTCAAATATATGAGATGAATATATTTACCCCAGATATTCAAGAAACTGAAATACCTGATACAAACATTCCATTAAATGAAGGTGAAATATATAAACAAGATCTTCAAATTGAACCCAGTATATATGATTCACCTATAATACTTATTTATATATTGATTGATTCAGAAAATCAAACCATCTTCGTGAGAATAAACGATATAGTTTTAAGTAATAATGGGATAGAAATAAACCTAACTGAAGGAGTCTTATTCAACGAAGGAATTTTAAAACCTAATCAAAAAATATTAGTTTCAGCGACAACTGTATATCCAGGAACAATAGACTATATAAAAATAACATTAACTTATTCTATCAATGACGGTACTATATATGAATATAAGTCTGTAGAAGTGATAGAAGCTTTTAACGTTAGTTATAGAGATATTTATGAAATAATAATCCCAATAAAAATTAGATAATTGAACTGTACGAGAAGATGGAATGGTATTATAAATGCCATTACACTTATACCCTTGTTAAACACATAGATAACTTTAATTATTATATATAGGAGTTAGATTAGATATAGTGGAGGGACCGACAGATGCCCACGTTTCCATTTATAGAGAAAGAGAGGTATATCTGGGAAATACCTAGAAATTATAGACATGATATGAGAGTCCCTGTCCGAATATACGCGACTAAACAGCAACTTGATAAAATGACACAAGATAGAACAGTTATGCAGGGTGTTAATGTAGCAACACTACCTGGAATACAAAAATTTAGTATTATACTCCCAGACGGACATCAAGGATATGGATTCCCTATAGGAGGGGTTGCGGCTGTAGATGGTGAAGAAGGAGTTATTAGTCCAGGTGGAGTGGGATATGACATAAATTGTGGAGTGAGAGTTATAAGGACAAATCTAGACTATAATGACGTTAAACCAAAAATAAAGGAGTTAGCAGATGTATTGTTTAAAAATGTTCCCGCTGGCCTAGGAAGTAGAAGGAGAGATTTCAATGTAACTAGAAATGAATTAGATAAGATAGCTATTGAGGGGGCGAGGTATATCATTAGTAAATTTGGATTGGGGTGGGATGAAGATATAGAAAGAATTGAGGAATATGGTGCGATTGAAGGGGCAGATCCAAGTTATGTAAGTGATACAGCTAAAAGAAGGGGATTGAACCAAATAGGGACATTAGGTAGTGGAAACCACTTTCTAGAAATCCAGTTTGTTGATAAGATCTTCAATATGGAAATGGCCAAGGCAATGGGTATTACTCATGAGGGACAAGTCGTTATAATGGTTCACTGTGGCAGTAGAGGATATGGTCATCAAGTATGTAGTGACTACTTAAAAGTCATGGATAGAGCCATTAGAAAATATGGTATTAAATTACCAGATAGGGAACTTGCATATGCACCTATTAAAAGCCCTGAGACACAGCAATACTTAAAGGCATTTAAATCAGCGGTAAATTTTGCATTCGCAAATAGACAGGCGATAAGCCATTGGGTGAGGCAAAGCTTTGAAAAAGTATTCAAGACTGATGCCGATAAACTTGATATGGAGATTATTTACGATGTAGCTCATAATATAGTCAAACCTGAAGAACATATAGTTAATGGAAAAAGGAAATTGTTGTATGTCCATAGAAAAGGAGCAACAAGAAGCCTACCTAAAGGACATCCACTTCTACCAAAAGTATATAAGTCAATAGGACAGCCAGTATTAATTCCTGGAAGTATGGGGACACCTTCATATATTTTAATTGGACATCCAAAGAGCCCTGATAGAAGTTTCGCTTCGGCCCCTCATGGATCTGGAAGGTTATTAAGTAGATCAGCGGCTAAAAGAATGTATAGGGGGGAACAGATAATAAGGGAATTGACCCAGCAGGGAGTAATAGTAAGAGCTGATTCAATGGCAACAATTACCGAAGAAGTTCAATATGCATATAAAGACAGTAATGAAGTGGCCATGGTTGCTGAGGTGGCTGGGCTTGCTTATAGAGCTGTAAGAATGAAACCTATCGCGGTAGTCAAGGGATAACCAAGTTATTCATATAGAGAATCAAAATATATATATTATCATTTACTTAGAGAATCATAGAATAAACTAAGAGCTAACATTTCCAAATTGCTGACTTGGTAGTCAAAACTAATAAGGGAGTCTACAGCTAAATCGAGTGAGAAACTTATAAGATGATAACATGGATATCTCCTAGTTATATTAAGTGAGAATTTGCTGTAGCATCCGCAATATCCTGAAAATGGAAATATTATATATTCTCCATGTCTACCAAGAAATGTATATAAATCAATTGTCCATTCAGGAGACCCAACTAGACTTATCCTATATCTCCTTGAGTATCCCTTACCGAAGTTTCTTAATGAAACTATACCTCGTTCCCCAAAACGATTTATTATTTTTTCAACAATATAGTCGTCAACACATTGATTTTTTATAAGGTATGTAGCTAAATCTTCGTCAAAAACATTCCTTAAAATCTTCATCTTTAATGTAATATCCATGAGTTATCATCCCTCCACCTATGGCTATAAACACATATGGCAACAATTACATGTTAATTTTCCCATTCCAATAAACTGATTAAGCTTTTATAAATGTGTTAGAAAATATCAATATTGAAGTGGGTGGCCGGCCATACCATCCCAGGGTACGCCCGAACCCATTCCGAACTCGGAAGCTAAGCTGGGATGGGCCGATCTGAGTAGTGGGCTCCGAGAGGGCCCGCGAAAAGACGGTGCTGGCCACCCACTTAATATAGACCGGGTGATATGTTATGGAGATAAATATGTTCTATGACTTAATGGTTGCCTTAACTACCGCTCTTACATCACTGGCAATCATAATGGTTATATTTGGAGAATACATAGCTACAAAGAGGGGAGAGGGGAGGAAGTCTTAGATTTTCTCTATTTTACTAAAGGCCCTTAACCTCACCTTTAACGGAGAATAAGGACTTCTAGATAACAGAGATTGTAGATCCACTAGTGCAGCTTTAATTCTTACCCAGTCACCCAACCCTAAATTATCATTTGTATATTCCTGGAGATTACCTCTATATATTACAGAGAATGGCTCCCCCAGTTTATCTTCAAGTATTAATTCGTTTACATCTATATCTTTTTCAGGATTCTTTATTGATACTATCTTACCAGTTATATTAACATATCTATCATACATAGCTATATCGGTTACATTCACATTACGAATGTTGTATGAGAGTTTATTATTACCCCCCTTTTCTACATTCGTGATATCAGTCGTAAATAAATTAATGATTTTAGAAGAAAAGGAGGATCTTATAGAGGCTCTAAACATATCGATATAAACTTCGTCGCCCTCCATAAAATTTCTAAATAATTCAATTTTTGGACCTATAACAGAGAGCGTAGCCTCATGTTCACCGTCAAAAACAAGAATATTGAGGATACGATAATTAAGCCGCTCCCGTATGACTCCATATGATACAAGCTTTACGTAAACCCGTGCTAAATTAAATCCATTGACAACTTCGTTCAACATTATACTTTTTGGTTCAAGAGGTATATCTAAATCTGATGCGGGCTCTATATGTGAAGCTTTTGTCAACCTTATTTCAAATTCTCCGCGCTTATTCACACGACCACGTCCATTGTATATTTTTATAGGTATACCGGGTTTCAACTTATATATCTCCATCGGTAACTCTGACCAGGAAGTACATCTTATAGCCATGTTTTTATAGCCAATATAGAGGGAGTAGAGTTCACGAAGCTCCCCATTAACATTTATTTTCCTGGATGATGGCTGATTTAATAAAATCCCATAAGTAAAAACTGCTTCATCAGATTTAAGATTATCAATAGCCTTAAAAAAGATGTCTTCTTTCGGCAGTTTATCATCTAAATCAAAACGTGGTTCAATTACTGCCTTGTTTGGAACGTGTATTTCTAAATCACCTTGGATATTTGACCTTGTATAGCAGCCTTTTATTTCAATGGGCATCCCTTTTTCTATTCCTATTCTCTTTAAATCATCAATGGTTCTGTTCCAAAAAATAATTGGAAGAATCATCGTATCATCCATAACACCCCCCCTAGTTAGGACTCCGTTTTTATACCTAACTGAGGAGGATAGCCATATCAGCCTAACTAATAGATGTACATTCGATAAACCGTTTATTAACTCATCAAGAGAGAGATGCTGAGTTCCTCTCTTCTCAGGTGAGACTTTATATTCAAGGTATATCAAATATAATGCTGTCTTTCTAGACACACCAAGACTTTCAATGTATTCATTAATCATTTTTTCAATATCATACCTCTTTAGTGTAGGGACATTCTCAAGTATATACTCAAGAAGCTCTTTTTCATCCATATCATCCTTCATATTCCCATTAACCATAACAATATAGGGAGATTAAAATAATAATTCATAATGGAATGTAAAGTATTAATCTAAATTGCCTGTTTAGCCCTATCTATAATATGAATCCTTAATCTGGACACTTTTTTTGGTAAGCCTCTCACAGTCTCGCCCTCAACCATATCAATCTCCACTTTTTCAATGTCCAATGTATCATGACCAAATAAATACTTAAGATAATTATATACATCTACTGCTTTACAGATGTTTGATCCTAAGGCTTCTAATATAATTTCATGCGATCCTTTCTCTAGTAATTTAAGGCACACATTTAAATAAAAAGACATGCCTTTCTTACCTACATAAACTATGGGAACACTCTTCATAATTAACACCATAGATGATCTAATTTATTATAAAACTATTGATCAGCTTGTAATAATAAGGTGTAGGTTTATCATATATACATTGTAAAAACCGGAAAGATTGAAATGAAAAGTAGGAAGATGAAGGTTCCAAAGGTAATAAATCTCTTAAACATCTTAAAACCATATGTAGACAGCTCGCCAAGTTTTTCAATCAAATCATAACCCAAGACCCTAGTTAACACCTTATGGCGATAAAAATGTATATCACTTGGACGTAATTTTTTCCTTATCCTTCTCAAGACAAATTCTATGCTTTTAATTATCTCTCTAAATGCTTTTTCATCTTCACCAAGAACTCTGTACCCTCCTTTAACTAGGTCTAAAGCTGTAACTTCATGTGTATCAGTAGTACATATTACATACTTATCAATTCCTAATCTATTTAATGTATTTTCAACCTCCATTTTCAACTTCGGAGACAGATTATTGGAATCAAATGTGATTATACAATTAGATGCGTTTATCGTCTCATAATATATTATTGATATTCCATTACTACCTAATCCGTCTTGAGGAGTAACAAATGATGGGATAACCTTTTCATTAGCAATTTTATACACTGATAAATCTACTCTCTTTAGCTTATCAATCAAATCTTTAGCTGCATATATAATTTCATCCACAGCCTTAGGAGAAAGGATATATGACTTATTTACAAGAGAATTATGACAGTCTATAATAGATACATTTTCAAAATTCTTTTCAAATGCGTAATTTTCAATTTCTTGTATAACCCATGG
This sequence comes from Thermoprotei archaeon, assembly GCA_015661745.1. Taxonomy (GTDB): domain Archaea; phylum Thermoproteota; class Nitrososphaeria; order Geothermarchaeales; family JDFR-13; genus SZUA-1514. The sequence continues at coordinate 6,204 of DQVL01000120.1, forward strand.
TGGGATATCCTCCATTTCCTTATACTCAAGAAAAACTATAATATTTCTACAAAATCTGATGCCATAGGCAGTGGCACCACCATAAGTAACTTTAACTATATCACTGATTTTATTACATAATATGGGGTCTTTAAAACTAGTGAATTTTCTAATGATTTTTAAGGTTTCCTCATTAGTAGATATATCCAATTCATGGTTTGAAGGTGTATGAAAAACTGTTACACTTAATTTTTTCTCAGAGTACATATATGAAGAGGCGGCGGCTGGAAAACTGCTGCTTCCCACATTCTTAAAAGGTCCATAATGAAAATAGGGAATTAATAATAGAGTTGGTACAGGATACGAATCTGGAAATACTATCATGTCAACTCTGGTTTTTATATTTATTGACCCATTATTAAGAAGATTATCAAGATAGTGAGGATCATCCAATATCCAGCTATCAACATATCCTTTTAAATACTCTAAAAGAGGGGCTTTGAGTGTTTTGGCTTTTTTCGATAAATTATTTATGTATAAATAGAAGACAGACGATATAAATAGCGCCAAAGTAATGGGTGTAATTAAACTTATTAAAATTGCGTTATCTGGGGACATAAATGTTGATAAGAAAATTACTGGAACAATTTTTGTTACTGTTAGTAGGTAGGACTTAATAAATCCGTTATATAATATGGGAATATATATGAGGAGATCTACAAATATCATTATTGATAACAAAGCAAAAAGATTGTAACTTGGATTGACATCTAAGTATATTTGGTTAATCAACCCTGAAAGTATTAAATAACCTATACTTAAGATAAAAAGCAAGTAATGTTTGCCCAGTATCCTTCTTAATGAAAAAACTTGTGAATCTCGGCCTCTAATAATGAATTTAATAAGTATAAAGTCAGTAAGAGTTGAATATAGAGGTAAACCAATGATAAATATATATTGATTTAGAGAATAAATCGGATAAATTAGTACATAAGATACAAAAATATAGATTACATACAGGAGTGTATAAAATGAAAGAACACGAAAGAAAGGCCCAAAAGTAAAAAGTTTCTCATATAAATTTACATACTGATGTGTTATCTCACTCATCAGCTAAGCTACTGGAAATAAATATCTTATTGCAAGAGATATTGCTACGAATACTATTGTTGATAAAACCAAATAAACTGGATTTATACTAATACCAGCACGTGAATCTTCAAAGAATCTTAGAAGACCGGCCGTGCTTGCGGGCATTGGAGCTTCTCTTCTCCTTCTCTGAGACATGAACAACCACCTACATTCTATAATGTACTTATAGGTTGATGATTATAAATGTTACGTAGCAAATAAAGTTCGATATGACTGTTAAAAACAATTTTTATTAAATACATCTGTATTGAATAATACTAAGAGGAGAATCAAAAATGATTGACATGACTCTGCAGATCATTGATGACTTCAACATTATCATCCAAACACTATACATCTTGCTATTTATCGTCCTTATATTTTTTGGTCAAAGAATACAATTTCACTTATCTCTAATGGAGGTCGGAGGAGTACTAAGGCATCTGGCATTTCTTAAAGATACTGCTATTAAAATGACTATAGATGAATTGAAAAAATATTCTACAGACAAGGATTTAAATAAAAGATTTGAAAGGCTTTTAAATTCATTTATGATAATGCCTGAAGCAGCTGATCCTTCGGGTATCGTAAAGAAAATAGAACATATAGTCAACATACGAGAGGCTAGATTTCTGGATGATCTAAAGAGATTGATTACGAGTGAAATTGAGGAATCGAAAGTTAGAAATTTAAGTAATATGGTCGAAGCCACTATGGCTTTAAATATAATATACAAGATAATACAACATTATTATCTCTTAGCTAAAAAAACAAAGAACTTTTTTATTATGGCTCAACTACAAATGATTGTACCATTGATTTTTAATGAAGCAAAGTCTTATCTACAAGCTCTTAATGCATTTAAATTAGGAACACCTATTGGGGATTCGATAGGTCCCCTAATAGTTCACAAATTTATACAACATAGTGATACAAAAACTATAGAATATAAGAAAGAATATGTCAAAGATACAGACGTTTATGTAGTAGAAAGAAATGGAAGAATTTTTTATGTTATAAAGGCATCTGGACCCGGTGGCAATGTTGGTAAACCGGGAGAGGCAATTAAAAAAGTTATAAATTCACTAAAAAAGAAAAATGAGAAAATAGCTGGAATAATAATGATTGATGCCGCCTTAAAACTGGAAGGTGAAAAAACGGGTGAGGTGGCTGAGGGAGTTGGTGCAGCCATAGGAGGTATTGGCGTGGAAAAATTTAAAATCGAAGAGATAGCAACTAAGAACAAGGTTCCGCTATATGCAATTATAATAAAACAGAGTTTAATGGAAGCAATAACAACAATAAAAAAAGAGATTGCAGATACAATTTCGGATGCAATAAATAGAGTAGATAGAATATCAAATGAGGAGCTTCCTGAGGGGAATATAATCTTGGCAGGGATAGGGAATACAATAGGGGTGCCATAAATGATATCGAATCTTATACTTCAATTTAATAGCTTTGAATTATTGATTTTATTCGCTATAGCACTAGTTTTCTTCTTCATACTTTTGACAGATATAAAAAAACAAGGCAAACGTATGATGCTAATAAATCCGGAAATCAAAGTACAATTAATATGTAAAGAATGTGGATTTAAGGAGATCAGAGACTTTAGAGAAGGCGACTATATTTCTAAAGAACCCGATGAAAAATGCGAAAAATGTGGGGGAGAAAAATATATTGATATCATATATAGCATAGTAAAACAGGAGAAAACTAGGCAGTCGTAACTAAGGGTCCATCCTCCATAACTATTACTGTATGTTCAAATTGAGATACAGGGGCGCCTCTAGATTCTATAAGAACAGCATACCCCTTCACCACTCCTATTTTATACAAACTGTTAATTATTTCAATAGCGTCGGGAACGTCAAACCACCTTGGTGTAAAAGGTAAAGTACCGTATCTATTCAAAATAAGTTTTTTAAAATTATCTAGTTTCTTATCGCGTAGTTTCTTGCTTTTAGATATTGAATAAATTGTTGTAATTTTACCACCATAAACATCACCTGAACCATGGGAAAATGTTATAAATGGTTCAACAGCATAAACCTCACCTAGTCGAATACTTTGAGAGAAGATTTCACGGATATTTGGGAATGTCTTTCCAGCATGAAGATCATATTTATCCATTAAATGACCTGATAAATTCCTGATTACTTTATAACCCGATTTTGACACACTATTTTCGATAAAGCCTCCGATTTCACCTAACTTTTTGCCTGGGTAAACCATATCTATTGCATCATTCAATATCTTCTTATTTAATCTAACAATTTCTTGGTATTCACGACCACGTGCAATAGTTATAGCAGTATCAGCTATATATCCATCAATATGGACACCAACATCGATTTTAAGCAATCCTTCTCTAAACTCAATAACTTCTTTAGTAAGTGGGGTATAATGAGCTGCTACAGAGTTGAA
>DQVL01000098.1 GCA_015661745.1 Thermoprotei archaeon
CGATTATAAGATGGTACATACCATCATTTTTAGTGATATAATAATTAGGGATACAAAATTGCTAGATGATCTATATAAAATTTTCCTCTCATGCATTAGTTTGCAATTCGTTGATTCACATTCATCTCTTGGGCATTATGTAAATCAGCTGGGAGGGATTATTGGAATAACATATTAGCTATCTAGATCCAACTAACATAGGTTTTACATTAAAGAAGGAGATTAAGATATGTTATGAAGGCGGGTAAAATCAATTCAGAAAATATTGCGAGTAGTATACCTCCATATAAATATTTTTTATTCTTATAAGAGTCGCTTAATACATAATATACAACACCAAAACTTATTACAACTACGTATAAGGGTCTTGAAATAGCAATGAATATTTTTAGAATTTCTATAAGAGCTATCGTTAGAATTCTTATGACTGTCTCAGACCCTTGCTCAATTAGACTCTCAATCTCTGATGAATTTATCAACAATATTCTCAAAAAAACATACATTTTCATAACCCCCCATCTTTTCTTGTCAAATTTATTTAAAAGGAGGTAATGTGTAGAGAATATAATATAGTTGTAAAAATTTTATAATATCTGTTAAATGAATGCCAGATGTATAATCTGTGGTGAAAAAGCCTTAATAGAAAGAAGATTCTCCAATTTGAGGTACTGCATTAAACATGCTAAGGAGAACATGATAATAAGTAATATAAGGAGAATAAGGAATAAATCAAATAAGATAAAACAGGATGCATCTTACATCATTATAGGGAGATACCCTATTGAGTACAAAGTTATACTTAATGTGATAGAAAAGTATCTACCGAGATTTAATGATATGATGGAGATCACTAAAGAGTTTCACTCGGAAAACCTATATATTGAGACACAAAAAATTGTTAATGAATATTCGACAATATCAAAACTTTTAGCAAATACAAATATAAATGTAATTCTGCTAAAGACCGCGGATCTAATTGTTCATGACATATTATATCTGGTCTTAAATTATAAATTCAATCTAATTAAGTCTTTAATTTCATACGAAAGAAGATTAATAATGCCATTTAAAAATGTCTTTCTTACTGAAGTTTCTAAAATCTTAGGAATAAGGATGGAAAAGAACAATTATTGTACTACATATAAATTCATTCTAACGACAATTAACACCAGACCCACAACGATATATGGAATCATAAACTACATAGAGAATTTATCCTCTATATGAAACATCTTCATAATGGCGATATTAGATGGGCCCGCCCGGATTCGAACCGGGGACCTCCCGGGCGTAAGCCGGGCGTCATAGCCTCTAGACCACGGGCCCAACATCTTATGACTAAAGTTAATTTGACATTAGATTTAAAGATTATTTATTTCTTCTCTCAGTTTCCTATATATCCATTTAATTAGTATGTCTTTATTGTTTATATTATAACTCCATAGTCTATTCCTAATACTATCATTATAATGAGGTGTGACTAAGTGAGATTTTTACGTGGATGTAAGCCTGGTGAAATACCTAATAGAACATCTAAAAAAGTAGCTGTCATAGGTGCTGGACCAGCTGGTTTAGGAGCTGCAGGTGATTTAATTTGTAGAGGACACGAAGTTTATGTTTATGATCAAATGCCAGAAGCTGGGGGATTAATAATTTTTGGAATACCTGATTTTAGGATCCCGAAACAAAGGGTTAGAGATGGTATAAATGAGTTGGAAAAGACAGGTGTTAAATTTATATTAAATACAAAGGTAGGTAGAGATATAGATTTAGAAGAAATTATATCAATGTATGACGCAGTATTAATAGCCACAGGGACTTGGAAAAGTAAAACATTAGATATACCAGGTAAAAATCTTAAATTAATATATCCAGCATTTGACTTTATCATCGAACATCATCTATACAAATATGGATATAGAAAAAATAAGCCTAAGATCGGTAAAAAATCTTTAGTTGTTGGAGGTGGGCTTACAGCAATAGATATGTGTTATATAGCTTTAGAGGCGGGAAGTGAAGAAGTAATATTATCTTATAGAAGAACAAGAGATTACTCACCAGCAGGAAGAAATGAGTTTAATCAACTTGAGGAAAAGGGCATAGAAATCCTGGAACTAACTCAACCAATTGAATTTATTGGTAAAGCTGGTAGAGTAAAGGGAATAAAATTAATTAGAAACAAGTTATCCGTTACAACATCATCTGGAAGACCAAAACCCATACCTATTGAAGGAAGCGAGTTTATTGTTGAAGCTGATTCAGTATTCTTAGCCATTGGTGAAATGCCCACTCCTCCTTTTGAAAATGGCAGATATGGGATAAAACTAAATAAAGATGGAACTATATATACGGACGATTTTTATAGAACAACAAGGATGGGGGTATTTGCAGCTGGTGATGTGAGAACAGGGCCTTCTCTAATTGGTCCCGCGTTAGCCAGTGGTAAAAAAGTGGCTCCATACATACATGAGTATCTTGAGACTGGGAACTGGCCTAAAGAACTTTTAACAACATATCAAAAGTTAATAAAGTAATGGCGCCGGGAGTGGGATTCGAACCCACGCGGGGTAAAACCCCATCGGCTATCCACATACCTTAGCAGGCCGACCCCTTTACCACTCGGGCATCCCGGCTTTATTCACATTAAATTTTAAATTAAGGAGATATTTAAGTACAGAGTCGTTCAAATAACAGTTATATTTCGGGGGGTGACGGCATCCCGCTGGTTCAAGGTGGCATATGTAAGGGCATTCCAGACGGATATTGTTCACCCCCACTTACCCCACGGAGCAGGTATGCGACGGCTTAGGGCTGCTCCCTCCCGGGCCTAACCCGATTCACCGTCTACCTCCGGCCATAGACCCTCCAGCCTATAACCGGAGGAACACACCTCCCCGTGGTGGAGGGGTCATCACCCCCATCTGGGATGCCCTTACATATACACACCCTTTACCCAACGGTTAACGGCCCCCCGCGTTTAGCCGCTTTCGGGTTAAAGGGGACGGCTAGCCCCCCAAGCCTCCCGTCACCCCCCAAAAATAATTCAATATAATAGATTTTTAAAGTCTATTGTTGTGGTGGACCCGCCGGGAATTGAACCCGGGACCTCCCGCTTGCAAGGCGGGCGTCCTACCACTAGACCACGGGCCCATTGATCCACGATAAGATCTTAAAGGGGCCGCCGGCGGGATTCGAACCCGCGACCTCCGGCTTTCTACAATTTATTCCACAGGCCGGCGCTTTAGTTAACATCTAACCGCTGAGCTACGGCGGCCATACTATTGTTGTGGTGGACCCGCCGGGAATTGAACCCGGGACCTCCCGCTTGCAAGGCGGGCGTCCTACCACTAGAC
>DQVL01000053.1 GCA_015661745.1 Thermoprotei archaeon
ACAATGCATCATTGTCTATAAAAAAGAATGATTTATCAATGATTATCGGTCCAAATGGAAGTGGTAAAACCACCCTCATAAACTGTATCACAGGTTATTTAAAGATGGATTCTGGTAAAGTCTTCTATAAGGGTAACGATATAACTAATTATCCCCCCCATAAAAGAATAGAATTAGGTTTGACCAGGACATTCCAAATACCATCGCCATTTAAACGTCTCCCAGTCCTAGATAATCTACTTGCCTCATACAGGTTTAACCCTGGAGCTAAATTGTTTAATGCGCCATTCAGGTTGAAGTGGGTAGAGAAAGAGCGTGAAGCTGTTGAGAAGGCATATGAAGTCCTTGAACTCCTTAACCTTACTCATGTGAAGGATCAATTGGCTGAGAATCTCAGTGGTGGACAGTTGAAACTTCTTGAGATAGGACGTAGCTTAATGACCGATGCAGATACTATTGTAATGGATGAACCTGTTGGTGGTGTAAATCCTACTTTAGCCCATGAGATATTCCGACATATCAGAAATTTGATTGAGAATTATGGAAAGACATTTTTGATTATAGAGCATAGACTGGAGGTCGCCGTTAAATATGTGGATTATGTATATGCGATGGCATATGGTAAGGTGATTGCTGAGGGTAAGCCAGAGGATGTATTGACTGACTCTAGGGTTGTAGAAAGTTATTTGGGTACTCCAGTATTATAACCTATATTTTTAAAATTGTTACATATCCATTGTTATAGGCAACCTTGAATAGCCTTCCAAGGAAATAATATCTTGAATTTTCATCTCTAAAATCTTTAGTTGATATTACTATATAGTCTATATCATATTTCTCTGCTAAATCCCATATACTATTGAATAGTACTCCATCTAAATTCTTATTAAGTCTTGTAATGAAATCTAGTTTGATCGATATGGAACTAGAGTCTGAAACTATAAGTAACTTGTCATCCTCCCACGGAACTAGATATGCATCATATAAATTTGCTATCTCAAGCAGTATAAACGCCTCATCAAATTTTAGTTTGACCATGTCCTCCTCGATTGTGAAGCTTATAAACATGTCTTTATCTAGTTTGATGGGTATACCTATATATTTGGCGCTTAAATTTGATATGTCGAAGTTGATATATATTGTATTCTCATCTATAACCATCAATTCTTGAATAACGGTTAAAGACATGTTTGTCCAATATATAATTTGTAATCCATTTTCATCTATGTAAACCAATTTTGACTTAGAGATGTTCTGTGGAGAAGTGGGTTTATATGGGTTGTAGAGTGTAACTATATCGGGTAGGGGTATGTAGAAGGCCGGCTCATAATCTCCATATCTCCAGTATAGTACTGATATAGAGTATCTTGGGTTTACATCCCCCTGTATATATAGTCTATAGGCTGGAGATCTATATTCATATACCCCACCATATAATGCTGATGAGATTAGATACTCCTCTATCTGTCCAGCCCTAAACAGCCATTTTGGATCTGTATTTATATAAGACTTTCTATGGCTATATCCCTCTATCCATCTACCCATTAGTTCATCCGCTGCAAATATGGAATATGAATCTGTATAATCTCTAATCCATGTAAGGGCGTCGTGTCTCCCCCACCATCCATATTTATCCCTCTCTTGATACCAGCCATCGATTTTATATGGTACTAGAAAGCCGTTTATGAAGAATATAGCTAAATATCCTATCAATATAGATGTTATAATTGTAGATGCTAATTTCCTTCTCCAGTGGATGATCAACTCTAATATATAGATTTTTTTGAGGTTGATATATGGGAGTGTAATTAGGATGGGTATCGGTTGTGTAAGGAATAGGAGGAATCTATTATAGTCTAGGGCGACTCCAAATAGGTATCCAAACGTTAGGAGTATTGGTGATATTAGCCAAGCTATAAATAATAAATTGGTTCTACCACCTAAACCCTTTAGTGTATAGAATGAATATCCAATTACTATTAAACCGATTAGAAATACTATAGGCTCTTTAAATATCCATATCAACATCTCCACATAGTCTACACGTAGTTCATAATAAGCAGCCTCATTATCTATTATGTAGTCCCCAAGGAATCCAAGTCCATATCTATATAAAGCTAATATAGTTCCTGTGTATATAGAGATGGCTATAAGTCTCGACCCATTATAAATATCTCTTTTAACTAGTATATGGAGGAGACCCCATAAGACTAGGGTAGTGATATAGACAGCTGTGGAGAGGTGGTGTGTAAAGATGATTAATGTGGAGGTTAAGATGGGTTTCCATATCTCCTCCTCACCATCTAAAAATCCAATTAGATAGTATATGGATATACCAATCAAGAATAGACCTAACAAATTTGGATATCCTCCCCACCCGAATATCTCCATATAACCAGGTGTGAATGCTGTGAATATACCTGCGAGAAGGGATAACCATCTAACACCCGTTATTCTATATACGATTAGATATGGTGGTATAGTTTGTAATGCTAATAGTGTTGATCCATAGTATTGGACACCCGGTACATCACCTAGTATGGCTCTATATATTGAGAGTAGTATAAGTGATATAGGGGGGTATCCAAATACTGATTGTGACCCCATAACCTCAAGAATCTC
>DQVL01000124.1 GCA_015661745.1 Thermoprotei archaeon
GGGGAGCAGGGGGGATGGAGACTCACAATTCGGTTTCTCAATAGTTACTATTATGGATGAGGCTACAATGGATGCAGTAGCATATATAGATGGAAAATTGGTTAAGATGCCTCCATTAAGTCAGAAAGAGGTTACATGGTTCCCAGAACCTATCGGATACCTAAATACATATATGATTATACATAGTGAATTAGCTACATTACCCTATACATTGAAGGGTGTAAATACAATTACATATAAGGATTCATGGGATGAATCAATATTTCCAATAATCGAATTCCTAAAGTCATCAGGCTTTACATCGAGGAATGACATTGATATACTAGGTGTCAAGGTAAAACCTATACATCTCGTTGGTAAACTAGTAAAATATGATGAGGATCCCAAGACATATGGTGCATTAAAGGTTGAGGCTAGAGGGGTTAAGGAGGGGGAGAAGACTATATTAACTTATATTTTGGGGCCAACAACTGGTATAGAGGAATGGAATGCCGGTGTAACAGCTGTAACAACAGCATATGGAGCGGTCGCCGGTCTAAAATGTCTAGTTAACGAATTATTCCCAAGGGGTGTAACTCCTCCAGAGCTTATCAATGATCCGATGAAATGGTTAAATGAATTGGTTAAAAGGGGTATATCCATTATGGAGGTTGAGCAGAGGATAAAACCGTTGTAGTAAGGATATAATCGTTAAAGTAAAATATTATATCTTGGGATGATGATGGAGGTGAATATGAGCTTTATATGCGATGAAATATCCTTTAAGTACTGACTATCCTCCATCATATACATGGATATCAAAAGCTTTATTATCTAATCCCCACTCTTCAATACTTTCTCTTTTATTTTGATGATCTCCTTCTTAGGCAGTATTGGATCTGGCTTCTCAGGTATTACCCCCTGTGGTCTAAAGAGTGATATCAATACTATTATCAATCCAATCATTATATACTCGAGCCATGCAACATCAATAGGTATTATAGCCTCCAAGACAAACTTCTGCGTATATATCATAGTCCTAAGAATCGTAAATATGAATACACCCAATACTATACCAAAGTTATTCCCTGTACCTCCCAGCATCATAAATGCCCAAGGCCAGAATGTCCATGTCACCCTATCATATGTTAAAGCCTTCATTGAACCAGAATACATAGCATATAATGCTCCTCCAATCGCCGCTATAGCTCCACCTACTATCAATGCATATCCCCTTAGCCTAGGAATATTTACTCCATATACATTAGCGGCTGTTTCCGAATCCCTCATCGCCTTTAATGTCCGTCCAAATGGGCTTTTAGAGATCCTCTCTATAAAGAGGAATATTAATCCAGCCATGAATAATAATATGATTATCCTACCTGTGAATTGGACGCTTCCCTCACCTATCCATCCATATACATTTGGTACAAAGACTCCTTGGGTTGCACCTACTATAGGTTGATAGTTCTCAGCTATTAGTTTGAGGGCGTCTCCAAAAGCCAATAACGTTATACCTAAATATGCCTCCCTAAGCCGCAGAGCTGGATATGATGATAGATATCCTATTGCCGCACCAAATAACGCGGCTATTGATAGGGTAAATATGAATATTGCAATAGATAATAGGGGGTTAGGCGCTAAGATCTCCTTACTTATCCTATCTACAATTGGGAAGTTTAGGAGGTGATTTGCATAATCTGCTCCGACAGGTGTGATAACCTCACCTCTCCATTCTACCTGAATATTATATAATAATACTAGGAGGCGTCCAGGTATTGCCCCAGCAACTATGGCTCCAACCAATACAGCCAATACACGACCGAATTGAGCTATCCCTGCATATCCAACCTCTAAATTCAGGCTTAGAGTAACTATTAGGAATATTGAGAAATTCATGAGGATATCTATTAATATTGGTGGGATCTCGAAAAACATATTATCTACCTCCCAAGCCTAATTTTACTACGTAATTGACTCCATTTAATGCCTCCCAACCCCTCGGGAAAGAATAGGAGTGCTATAACCATAATAATAAGTGGTATAAGAGGTCTATATCCTGTTACCCAAGCCCCTACATTTATACTCAGTATATATATACCAACTTGCTGGCTCATACCAATGAGGAATCCACCTAATAGGCTTCCAAATACACTGTATAGGCCACCCACTATTGAACCCGCGAATAATGGAACTATATATCTAATTCCAACGAATGGTGATCCAGTCTCAACCATAGCCAATACAGCCCCACCTAGCCCGGCTAAAGCCCCTCCTAAGAACCATGCAGTTAGATATACATATTCAATATTTACACCCATAATCCTGGCTAATGTAGGGTTCTCAATGGCTGTCCTCATAGCTACACCAAATTTGGTTTTAGTTAGGAATGTATGGATAGCAACTATAATTATTAACACGGTTATGATGCTTATAGGTACTATAGCCTTTACAGAGACTCCAAATAATTCTGCAACCTCAAAATCATATGTCCTTAGCAGGAATGATCTGGGGCTTCCACCAAATACATCCCTTATATAATCAGCCCAATGATTTATAAGGCCAAATAGTATTAGGTCTACACCTAATGTAGACATCATGAGTGTCACCATTCTAGCACCTCTCATTAGGAGCCATCTATTTACAGTTAAATATATGGTGACACCAACTAACCCGGTAAGTATCGCTGCCGGAATAAAATATAGGTATGGATTTCCCCCAAAAGCTAGAATTAGTTGATAAACTATGAAGAACCCCAAGGTTGTAAATGATGCATGGGCGAAGTTAAATGTCTCTGTCGACATATAAATTATTGTTATTCCCGCAGCTGATAGTGCAATTCCACTTGATATTACGATAGCCGGTAATATTACTTCCAACATCGTCTAAACCCCTACATATTCCTATAGTAATACAAAAAGTATAGATTTAATGTTATTAATATTTCATAGTGATGATAGGATTCTCGAATACTTTTAAATATTTAGATATACTCTATATA
>DQVL01000133.1 GCA_015661745.1 Thermoprotei archaeon
AGGTTTGTTTTTTTATTGATTCTAAGCATTTGGCTAGGGTTTTCTCTGAGTTGTATGTTGGGATTATTATCGAAACTAATGGCTCTTTTTCCATGTGAATCGCTCTATAGGAAACTCAAAAATTTTTTTTGCGCTTTTGTCCCAGTTGAATTTTTTGGCCCATTTTATTGCGTTTATGCTTAGTCTCTTCCTTAGATCGTTGTCTTCGATAAGGGTTATTATTCCCTCTGCCAATGCGTTGATATTATCTTTCTCTATAAGTAGTCCATTATAGCCATGTTTTATCGAGTCTCTTAAACCGGGTACATTATATCCTACTACAGGAGTGCCTAATGCATTTGCATCTGTAACTACTTGTCCCCAGCCCTCCCTCACACCTGGAGCTACCAATATCCATGCCTTCCTAACCAGTTCATCCTTAGCTTTTTTATCTAGGTATCCATAGAATTTTACGTCTTTAGCTTTATCCATCAACTTCCTCCTTAGGTATCCATCACCCACCATCCATAGCTCCACATCCCTAATCTTCTCCTTTACAATCTTGAATGCCTCTATCACATCCTGGGGCTTCTTCACCCTCTTCATCCTCCCAACATAGATTATAGTGGGGTTATCCGACTTCTCTGGAACCCTATCAACGGGTTCAACATTTAATCCATTATATACTATATATATGTTTTTGAAGCCGAGCCTCCTTAGATCATCCATGGTCGAGTTTGATACGGTTATAGTTGGTCTATCAATATAGTTTCTAAGCCAATATTCTTCTAGGATGTAGTAGCCAATAAGATTTATTGGGAAGAATGTCTCATAGAACCAATACTCCCTAGCCAGTTGATGGATTAAAGCTATAATCTTCTCACCACCATCTACATATTTAGGTGTCAGGAATGGTCTAGTATTGACTTCATCAATGACTACATCATACTTCTCTATGGAGAATCTCTCCCTATAGAATTTCTTTGCATATCTATAGACTGTATATCTACCTCCAGCCCTTATAATCCTCACACCATCCAGATACTCGGTCTTCATACAGCCTGGGAAGGTAGATGTGAAGAGTGTCACTTCATTCCCATAAGCAACCAATCTCTTCGCAATCTCATGAGTATATATCTCGGCACCCCCAGCCTCGGGATGCATAATATCCTTCCAGTTATACCATAGGATCTTCAACGTCTCCATCTCCCAACACACCAACGACCTTCTTTAATATCCCATAGTTTCTCCTGGTATAAGTGAATAAATATATCTTCCCTGCATCCATAACCTGACTTAATTTACTCTGGAGGTCATCCCCAATATTTATAATAGGTTCAACCCTAGCTTTTGATAGGTCTACCGCCTTTCTATATTCCCTCCCAATCAATGTATTATCTATTGGATCCAACCAACTTAATATCAACCTCCTCAAACCACCACTAAGATATTTAACCTCAGTCCCTATAGCCGCTGGCCCAATATCCTCAATATATATCATTGGATGGATAACATCTAACCTATGAAGTCTATAGTCCTGACCTACTAATCTTGATAGGGATGGTGTGAAATAGAATGCCCTCTTTATACTAGCCCATTTGAGATATTCATTTATCACATCCCTCTTCAGCCTAAACCATTCATCCAAAAATTTGGTATCACCGTTTCTGAGGTATAGCTTTACATCTGACTTTATATCATCTAAATTATATCCTATCATGGACGCCATTTCCCTACATTTATCACAGAAACATGTATAGAAATCATCTTTATAGGCGGGTGATGGATATCTAACAAAATCTAGTATCAACATCTCCCTATCATAACCGACTTTCTCAAGGTTCCGACTCCACAGATCTATATCTGATGGACAGCCTAATGGACCAAGTCTATTCTTGACATTAAATATATTTTCTATCGTCCCACCTTCAAAGGGCTTAAAATCTATGAAGACTTCAAACTCTCTTTCAGCATCTTCAACTATCTCCCTCGGTACACTACTAGGGAATATTAAACTTTTTACACCTAATTCTTTGAATATATCTGGGTCGTAATCGACTATATATAGTCCTACCTCAGTCATAGAGGTATCAACGGCTTATACTTAATATCCAGCTTTGAGATATTACCTTGATACCACTTTAATATTCTTAGACGATATACGATGCCTAGGAGGTCAATAATCATATATAATATAGATTTTATTGGGAAACCTTTATTGAGGACAACCTTAACAGGTTTCTCACAAATCTTTAGATCCAATAGTTTTGCTACAGCCAATATCTCAACATCGAAGGCATATCTCTTTACCAGTATAATCCTCATAATAAGTCTAGCTATATCCCCTCTAAACGCTTTTAACCCAGTCTGGGTATCAGATACATCTATGCCAGTCAATAACCTAACCATCCAATGGAATGCCAGACTCAGTATCTTCCTCATAATAGGTGCTCTATATACTGATTCAGGATGCCATTTAGAAGCTATAACAATATCGAAATGTTTCAAAGCATCTATATAATATATTATATCAGAATATTTTATCTCCATATCAGCATCTAATAGAATAACATATTCACCTCTCGACATTAATATCCCTTTCTTAACTGCAAATCCCTTTCCCACATTCCTGAAATTCTTGTATACCCTCACCCTCTTATTCCCAAGATTAATAACCTCTTCATAAGTATTGTCTATAGAGCCATCATCAACAACTATAATCTCATATTCATAGTCTAGGCTATTGAGGACTCCACAAACTTTATTAATTGATTCTTTTATCCGGTCTCTCAAGTTATATGCAGGCATTACAATTGATATTATAACTTTATTGGGTGAACCGGATTCCTCTGATGTACTACTAAAAACTTTGTTATTGATCATATCTATAGAATCCCGACTTTACTCGATAGATATAGTGCTCTAGATGATTGGGCAAATAATATTGCTATCGCCAACCCTACATCACCTAGATATAGACCTAATACTACTAATCCAGCAACCATAGTCAATACGTATATAATCCCCCCTAGAAATACATATTTACTTCTCTCCTCCCCAAATAGTCTAGCATTAGCTAAGGAGGTTATGGTGAGGGGGATGATGGCTAGAGACATTATCTGGATTAATCTAATAGACTCTATAAAGTTTGGAAATAATAGATTAACTATATATGGTGCTATGAATATAGCCATAAGAGCCAAGACTAATGAAGATATAATGCCAATTATCTTAATTCTAGCCCTATTTACTCCACTTGATTCCTCGGGTAAGAGATAATTATATAGACTACCAGGGATAGCAGCGAGAAGCATAAGAAATTGAAATCCAAGTTGGTATAGCCCAAGCGAGTATAGACCGAATAACCCCCCAATTATAATCTTATCTAGATAGGTGGAGAATGAACCAACTAGATTCTGGCCATAGCTATGTAACATAAAATTTATTTTATTCCTTAAACCGTCTATCCTGAATGTTAGATTCTTCATATTCCCTAAAAATCTATAACTCATAAGCATCGGCCCCAAAAAATATCCTATGAGGATCCCTAAAATGCCGATCTCAAGATATAATATTATTGAGGAGATTATCTGTATAGCCCTCTGTAGAATAGTTGCCAATGCATATTCTTTATAATATTTTCTACCAAGGATCTCCGCAATCGACATATTGAAGAATACCAGCGCAGCAACTATCAATGAAGCGATCCATAGAGTACCAAAGAGTATTAACCCGGCTATAACACCTGAGAAGAGTGCTATTGTATCAGCCTCCCAAACTATTTTCTCCTCCCCTTTAGCTAGATAGGTTACCACCACAGTATTTAGTCCAAGAGATGCAATGGAGGCTGGGATCACCGCCAATGCAATCAAGTAGTTCACCTCTCCATAATCCCGAACCTGTAGTATTGAGGCAAGTATAAACCAGAATAAAGCTCCTAAAAGTGTTGAAGAGATGTTACCAAATGTTGTGTATATGAAGCCCTTCTCCTCCCATATATACTCCAAAACCTTGGTTAATGCATTCACCTCTTTACCCACCCAAATACCATTAAATTTTTATTCTTCATCTCCACCATACTTTATATACGATATAAACTGTAGAGCGACGCCTATAACCAAATTATAGTATGCATACTCAGCTAGAGTATTAGCGTATTTATCATTACCTATCGATAGATAATAAGCTGCACCTATGAGTAAGCCCATGAAAGCTATGATGAATGGAGCGCCCCAATTCTCCCTAAAATATTTAATCAGGTTCGTTATCGACTTCCTTCTAATCTTAATCTTCACCTTACTCCCCCATATATTTATATAGGATCAGGTTTCCCTCACGATATAGTGGTTTAAATGAATCTAATCCCGGTGATTTCCACCATAGTAGATATATATCTCCGCCTTCAATGTATCTGATAGCCTCCTCAATAGATGTGAATCTAGTATATATACCGCCTACAGTATATACTTCAGCATCGGTATAGTATCTCGCCCAACCAATGAAGTTACCATATACAATTAGGTATGAGTCTTTCTCAACGTTTTTCAGTAGATTTATAGTGGGCTCTATATCATATAAGGGTATAGAAGTCTGAACCATATTCTCCGGGATCACACCCGGATAATAATATATCTCCAGTCCATTGAACAATCCCAAGAAAGATATTGTAGGTATGTTTAACAACGATATAGCTAGAAGCATCACGGTATACCGATTTAAATTTACGACTCTAGCTTTCTCAAATAATTTTGATAATCCATTTACTAGATAGAGTGAGAATGGAGGTATAGCCAAAAGTATATATCTCCATGGGAGTACACCGCCTAACATGAAGGAAGGCAGGATTAGAGTTGAGAATGAACCTATTAGGCATATACCCGTCCATATATTCAAGGCTCTATCACTAAAGAAACCATATAATATAAATGGTATCATAAGGAGATACAGCTTAAGGAATAACGTTAGATTCGTATTTAACTCATATATAATGTTGGAGAAGGGTGTAGATTCGGGGATAGCCAGTATCCACATATATACCCTCTCGATATTATCTCCATACCAGATGCCAAGAAAAATTATTAGTCCAGTTACGGCGATGAGTATAGAGTTGGCTCTATCTCTATCACTTGAGAA
>DQVL01000112.1 GCA_015661745.1 Thermoprotei archaeon
GACAAAGCAATTAAAAAGCTAAGAAAGGAGGGAAAGGTGATATCTCCAAAAAGATGTTATTACTCACTTCCCTAATCCTCAATTTTTATAACATTTAATGTAAATACCATTTCATATATTCATGGTAGTTATCTACTTATGAATTAAGAAATCAGGTGTAGAAACTAAATATAGTTATGTACTGTTACTGCGATATTTATTAAGAAATCCTACGAATATATTCATGTATCGCTAGACAAGTTAATGATTATACATGGATTTTTAAGTATATAAGGTGTCTACATGAAAAAATTCGATGTAGCGGTATTGGGTGCGGGTATAGCGGGTCTAACCACTGTTTACTTCTCTATTAATGAAGGTTTTAAGACTGTATTGATTGATCCTAATATTCCAGGGAGAGAAGGATCATATAATTCAGTCGGGATATTAACTAGACAGTTATATACTAAAAGGGAGATTCTCCTTGCTATAGAATCAATATCGATACTTAATGAGATAATACCAGATATAGATACAATTACATATGACAGGAGATTCATTACTATTGAAGACGAAAAGACTGCCTTTCAAGACTATAGATTTTATAGGAAGATATTTACGGATGTGGATATATACTATTATGGCGAATTACCTAGTGATTTATCCAGTATAAACCTGCATGTAAATGAGGCTATACTTATATCGTATAAAGATTTAATGGTAAATACCAGAGAGGTTCTAAGGAAGATATATGAATCTATAGTAGGGAATGAGAATCTTATAGAGTATAGAGTGAAGGCTGAAAAAATATCAGAGTATGATGGCGAGGGATATACGATATATCTTGAGAACGGAGAGACAATAAGAAGTAGCAACGTTGTTTTAGCTTTGGGGGCTTGGAACAAATATTTCATCGAAAAAAACAAGATATACCTCCCTATCTCAACATATGCTTGTATAGCTGTAAGACTAGAAATTAATGGTTCAATACCTATAAGTGGCTCGGATGAAGTGAATTATCTATATTGGATGATTGAAGGTAAAAGTCGACTGGTTGCCGGCGAATATCACCAATCTACTCCAATTACAAGACCAGATAAAACCGATGATATAAAACTTGAAAATAGAGAGAAGAGTGTTATAAAAAGTTTGATGGATAGATTCAAAAATATTAAAGAGTTAAGACTGAAGGAATATATTGTTGGGCCATGTAGCTTCCCAATAGGTAAACGACCTCTTTATAAAGAATTGATGAAGAGTCTATTTTTAATTGATGGGTTAAGTGGATATGGATTTACATTGGCCCCTGCTTTAGCCAAAGAAGCTATAGACTCAATAACATCAAAGACATAATTTCTATAAGGATAACTAGATATTAATCTCATATTTAGAGGGGCAATACCGTAGTCATTAAAAGGTTAACAATAAATGTGGTATAATTAAAATTGAATGAGAAATACACATTTATTTATGTCAAAAACTTTTAAACATTCCACAGGTAAATTAATTTAAATGCCCCGGTGGTGTAGCCAGGTCAAGCATACCGGCCTTTCGAGAAAAACAAGGATAGCCGGTGAACCCGGGTTCAAATCCCGGCCGGGGCACTATACCAACATAATTGTCTCTCTCAAAAAGTATTTATCTTGACATGTAACGATATATTCAATACGTCTAGCAGATTCCTCTTACCAACAATTATATCTCCATATAGCTGGATCTTTAATCCTATCCTAATACTACCCTCTAGTTATAACTATACCAATATTCCAAAATGAAATCTAAAAAATAGGTGTCTATTGATATGGATATTGAATCAAATTGAATGTTAATAGGTAAACTATAATTCGAAATCTTCGACTATCCTCCTAATTAAGTCATCAATATCGTTTGATATATAATTTGAATAATTTCTAAAGAAGGGGCTTATATCGGGTTCTGTAAAGTAGGTATATACTTTCTTTAGATGAGTGAATCCATAGTTCATCTCGCTTAGTACACCAGCAGATAATTTACTCGTTGGATAAAATACTATAACCATATCACTTTGATCTATAAACCTATAGTCTCTATATACCGTTGAATCAATGATATAGTCCTTAGCCTCCTTAATCTCGTCAACAGGAAGTGCAACATCAAACTCTTCTATATAAACTTCATCATCATTGCAATTCTCTATAGAATCGAGAAGAATATGATCCTCAACCATAATAGGGTCAAACACTACAATATTGTTTTCTCTCAACCTCCTTAGAAAATCGTTTTTCATTCGATCAAATTCCTTCCTATCTTCTACATGGGTCATTGGATAACTGAGATATGCTCTACGCTTTCTCGGCCTTTCACCCTCCATTAATGGAAGCTCTATATCATATAAAATATCATATAATATGGATGGGTCGGGATCTTTAAAACCAATATTTGAGAAAGGTATAATATAGAAGTGTTTATCTAGCATATCTGCAACCATCTTTGTAATGAAAACCTCTTCATCCTGCCATATTAAAAGCTCCTTAATAGTTAATTTACCCATCCAAGGATGTAACTCTGGATCTTTATCAATTCTTCTCCTTATATTACCTACAGAATCAATGACTGTGACTAAAACATCAGGAGCAACCTTAGTTAGATAGTAATAGTCAAAGGCGGGCATCAAAACCTTTTTCCATCTAAAGCTCATATGGAGGCTAATATATAGATCCTCCCTTGAATCATCATTTCTAAATTTATCAATTTTATGGACAATACCCTCAAAGACTGTAGCCCTTAAAAATCGTAGTGCAGTCTCATCGAGATCTAAAATTTTATCACTCGGTATCTTAACCCTAAGGCTACTAGCCTTTACAAACATTTCGGGGCCAACGTCAATGAGATCTACATTACGTCCTCTACCTAATGCATATTCTTTTGTTGCAGATAGATATTTAGCTCTCCCAGAGCCTGTAATTCCGGTGCCTAAAACTATCATTGCAAAATAAAATTTTAGGGTTAGAAATTTAAAATACTACTTAATATATTTCTCCCAATCAATTCGTAGAATAATATATGCCATGACAAATGCAAGAATAATGATGACTATTGAAGCCAAAGGGCTAGATTCTTCACCAAGATAATTTAGGACAATATCGTAAGAATAATATCCAGCATATGCAACAAAAGCAGCTAAAACTGTCTTACCTAGGAAGGCAGCCAGAAAAATCTGTTTAATATCCATTTTCAAAATACCTAGAGTGGGATATATAAGGTCATCGGGTAAGGGTGTAGCTGCAAAGATAAATACAACATAAAATACTCCATACGACTCTATTAAGCGACGTAGTTTATCGGCTCTATTCATAATCTTCTCTGGAATTACTCTTCTACCTCCTGCACCCACGAAATATAGCCATAGCTCACCGAGGGCAGCACCCAATCCAGATGCTAGACCGATGAATGCAGGGTTGAACTGCTGTGTAGAACCTGCAATGTATATCGCAAAAAGATATGGAACTGGAAGTACAATAGTTAATGTAGCTATAAACGATACTATAAAAAAACCTAGATATCCATATGAAGCTATTATCTGATTAAATATCTCTTTAAAATCAACAGTAGCATTTAAATTTTCATGGATATAGAGAATTAGAAGGATATAATCCATTGTCAATCCACACCATATTCCTCGATAATCTTACTTACCTCTCTCAATATTTCATCCAATACATCCTCATCACTCTTCCTACGTTTCTCCTCCTTAACATCCTCTTTCTTGACCTTCTTTTCCTCCTTAGGAGGCTTAAGTTTTCTCTCTAACTCTGATATTCTATTCTCAAGCTCAACTCTTCTTTTCTCATATTCCCTAACCAGTTTCTCATACTCTTCTCTTAATGATTCAAGTTCTGCATATTCCCTTAGAGAGGCAAGTTTAGATTCAATCTCATCTAATTCTGATTCAAATCTTTCTAAAAGAGAGGTCTTAAGCGATTCATCCAGTTTACCCTCTTCATATTGCTTATATATATTTAAAATAGCCGTTTTAATAATCTCCCTCCTCAGCTCCAACTCCTTTACTTGAGATTTATAAGATGTACCTGTGGATATAATTGAATATTTAGAATTATTATATGATAACAATCTATAACTTGAATATAACATAGCTACTGATGAAACTAATATAGCTGCTGGAACAATATATTCAACAACCATAGTTAACCAATCTTAAGATAGACATGAATATAATATTAACTTTATGTTTTGTAGCCCATCCTATATATGGCTCCACAACTGAGACATTTAACCGCAATATGTTTATAGGGTCTACTTCTAACCCTATAAACAGCATCAACACCCGGAAGTATTATCTTCTTACATTTTTTGCAATAAAAAATTTTTAGGTAACGTGGAATCCTTGTCCTGGTCTTCATAGAGATTTTTCTAATTAATATGAGATAACGTATTCTATATTCTCTAGGTATATCGGAATATAATAAATGAGTCAATTCTCTATATAGCCTGAAAGCCTCCTTTCTAGCTCTACCAGACACCATTCTACCAATGGTAATATGGGAGCTATAAAATAATTAAATTACTATGTATTTGGAATACTCATAGATATAATGAGTAAAATAAGGGTTATAATTGCAGATGCACAGCTAGAGATAATTCCTAAAAAGCTTTGGAAGGAGAATGCGATAGTTAGAGACTCGAATAGGAGGAGGAGACATCCAAGCAAAATCTTATTATACACACCTATACATTACACTGCTATGTTAAAACATGGAATAGATATAGAAAAACATGGTAGACCCGATATCACTCAGGATATATTAAAAACGATCACAAACCACCCAATAAGTAGGGAAAAAGATATTGAGATTTATATCTATACTAACAAGGGTGAATTGATATGGGTTAATAGCAAAACAAGGATACCCCATAATTATTACCAGTTCGAAGGTCTTATTGTTCAACTCCTTAATAAAGGTAAAGTTCCACCCGACTCCGGTACATTAATGAGGATTAGCAATGAGGAAATATCTAAGTTACTGGTAGATAATGCATATCTACTACATGAAGAAGGAGAAGATATAGATAAAGTTAAAATACCGGTAAATGGAGACATTACATTCGTGGTCGGAGGATTTCAAAAAGGTGATTACAGTGAAGAGTTCCTTAAAATCAAAAGAAGAATAAGTATTTATAAAGAAGCTTTATACGCCGGTACAGCAACCTGCATACTACTAACAAAGTTATGGATAATGATGAAACAAAACACACCCGAAAATCATTATCAGCTATAAAAACTACGTTATATGCGGCCGCCGGGATTCGAACCCGGGACCTCCGGCTTGGAAGGCCGGCATCCTACCAGGCTAGACTACGGCCGCTTATAATATTGAAACCATCTTTACAATTGAAAAGGATGGTTAAAAAGATTTATAAAAAATTTTGGGATTCGTTAATCCCTTCTAATCAATAGTTTATAGGAGTTTGGATTTTCCTTCCAATACTTTATCACATGATAGCCAAGTTTATCTCCCATATTTCTCATTGCGAACCATGCATCAGCACTGGATGTAACTATTACTATTTCAGCCCCCGACTCAAATCCTGATAGTTTATTCTTAAATAATTCTAAAGCTGATGTTACACAGTCTTCCTCTTCTAACAATCTTTGTA
>DQVL01000139.1 GCA_015661745.1 Thermoprotei archaeon
CTTCTTCATGGCTATGCATTCAATATTTATATAACCATTTTTTAAAAATGTTTTGTAATGCATTGGTGTTAAAAATGTCTATGAATACTACAGTATTAAATGTAAGAGTTTTAGGTTATGGAGAAGCTAAGCTAGCCATTGATAATGATAAAGGTTTTTTTATAGTTTCTGAGTTTAGAAAGAAGAATACTATATATGGAATAGCTATGTTATATAAAAATGTTGTTAATATATCCATTAATATTAAGAAGGGTATTAGAGGTATCCCAGGAGTTTTCAAGAGGGGCAGTGTATTATATAGTCCAATATATGATTCCTTGGCTATTGTTTTAAATGATTTTGAAAGTAGAGAGCATAACTATATTGAAGTTGGTTATGTTGAGGAGGGTATAGAGACATTTGAAAAAATTAGGGGTGTTGTTAAACTTAGAATTAGCTTGCCTTAGCTGGTAGATATACTTCCAGATCTCCATTTTTAACTTCTAGAGTTAACAGGCCCTCCTCCATTAACTTCCTTAGGAATTTCCTAGCTTCACTAATTTTTATCTCTCCTTTTCTAGAAACCTGTGATGGAGTAACATATTTTTGGTTTAATATGAAATTTCTTAATTCTTTCTCAAGGTTTCTGTCGATCACTACTCCATATTCAGTCTTTCTTTTATCATCCCTACCTGATTCTTTGCTTCTACCATGTAACATCTTTTTTAATTTAGATATTGTAGGTTTTTTCTGTCCTCCCATAATATCCACCTACTATAGAATTTATAGATAAGATATATTAAGATGATTATAACGTTTCTATATCTAGTTTGTTTATTGAAATATTATTAAAAAATGTACCTATATTGATGATGCCCTTTTATTATGGATTTTATAACATTTATATTAACTCTCCATAATCACTTTCTTCTGCTTATGATACATATCCATAACTTCCTTCTCCGTTGTAGCATCTTCTGGGGACTTGTCTAACCTATATCTTCCAGTAAATCTTGGGAATCTTAATGCAAGTCCCACATTTTTTTCAATTAAGTCATATGCACATGTATGTATAGGACTTAGGGTAATTTCTGAAGCTGTTATCTCAAGTACTATGGCAGGCTCAATCCATACATCTGGTTCTAAATGTGATACTACCCTAGCTGGTTTTCTATCCCTTATAAATGGTTTTAAGAGTCTATTCATCTCAACTATATCTTCATCTTTAAATCCTGTCCCCACTTTACATACTGTTTTGTAAGTATCGTCCTTGGGGTCATACACAGCCATTAAATAACTACTTAAGGAACCAGCCTTCCTTCCCCTTCCATATAAGGCTCCAACAACCACTAGATCTAATGTATCGGTTAATTCTACTCTATAGTCTCTCTTAAGTTTTATCCATAGCCATCCCCTGGCTCCTGCCTGATATATTGAATCTGGTCCTGTGGATTTGATCATTAAACCTTCGAAGCCCTGTTCCACAGACATAAAGAAGAATTTCTTTAGTTCCTCCAATGTCTCAGGATAAATTAACTCCGATACCTTTATCAATTCATTTTCACTGACAACTTCCTCGAGTTTTTTTCTTCTAATTGGGAATGGTTTTTCTAAATAGGATTCTCCATCATATATCAAGTCGAAGAGTCTTAATGTTACAGGAATTAATTTAGCCGTTTCATGTACATCATGTTTTCTCTTTCTTCTCATAAGTTCCTGAAACGGTTTGAATTCCCCCGTATCTGGATCGAATGCTATTGCTTCTCCCTCAATAACCCCCTCCTCTAGTTTTATATGTTTTTTAACTATCTCAATAACGTCTGGGAATTGATGAGTAATATTCTCGAGTCTTCTACTGAATATCATTACCCTATTATCTCTCAATATATGTATCTGCATCCGTTCTCCATCATATTTGAATTCCGCCGCTAATTTACCCTTTAGTTTCTCCCAGGCTTCTTCTGGGCTTCTAACACGTTCAGCTAACATTGGTCTCAATGGAATGCCGGGAGTAATATCTATATTTTTTATGCCATCCCAACCCTTTGAGTAGAGAACCTTAGCTATTTCACCTATATCTGGATGTTTGTTATATGCGGTTTCGAGTATAGGCTTATATTCCCTCCCTCCCTTTACATTGGCGAGCGCTTCCAGTATGGTCATATCGGCTACTCCCAATCTCATGTTTCCATCTGCTAAACGAGCAATATATCTAGCCTCTAGGGGAGATGCATTAACTAATAGTCCAGTAAGATGTTTTATCTTCATATCTATTGATCCTTCACCTGTTGTCAAGGTGATTTTACTGAATGTATTATATATCTTTCTTAATGTTAGCTCCTCGGTAAATAATGTCTTCTGTCTTTTCTTAGATATGAATTCTTCGGCTACTTTACCGATATCCCCTAATATATTGAGTCTCTTCTCAACCTCATTAGAGTCATATCCACTTGCAAACGCTATGGCTTTTGTAATAAGTTTTTCACTCATTCCTATTTCAAATCCTTTATATGGTGGATGTATCTCTCCAAGAATTATATATGATAGCATGGCCGCATCATCTGCGTCTTCCATCCTTTTATATAACTCAGTTAGGATGTTTATCATTTCAATTCTTCCAGTTGTTATTTCGATTCTATCAAGATATTTAGCTATTTCTTTAAAGTTCATGTTCAACCTAAAATTAAAATGCTTTTGAATCTGAATAAATATAATCTAATTGTATCTAATGGTGACCCGACATTTTTATCTATCAATGAGAGCAAAAATAGTTTTTAATACAGGGAGGGGTGTTGAATGGGTGTACTAGAGCTTGAGGCTGGCTTGATGATTGCCTCTCTAATTATCTTTATCGGGTTTATCGGCTCCGTATTACTTAATAGACATAATATACCTGATGCTATCTTCCTGATTTTGTTGGGGTATCTACTTGGACCGGGTTTGAATATTTTGGATGTAGATATATTGAGGGGTGCAGCCCCATATATAGGGGCTGTAGCCTTGATATCGATTATGTTTGAAAGTAGTTTCGGAATAAATCTAAGAGAATTAATTGTATCTGCTAAACCATCTCTGATTCTCGCTGTATTGGGGTTTATACTCTCAACTATCGTATCAGCATCCTTTTTATATTATGTAATTGGCTTCTATCCCCAAAATTGGTTAATGAGTCTCTTAATTGGTGCTATAATAGGTGGTGGGAGTGGAGCTATTATAGTTAGTGTTATACAACGGATTAACGTTCCTACAAATATTCAGGTAACGATGAGTCTTGAATCCGTATTAACAGATGTCTTAGTAATTATAATAGCTGAGACTATACTTTATCTAATACGGTTTCAATCATTAGCTCCTTCTACGCCACTCGATATTAGGAGTATAGGTGGGAATATAGCTGCAAGCTTCTCAATAAGTATCGTTGCTGGCGTTCTTGCAGGTGCTCTACTCGCGAATCTATTAGATAGATTTAGGAAAGAGAAGCATGTATATACGATGACTATCGCATATCTTATCCTACTCTTTGTCATTGCTCAATCATTGAATGGGAGTGGCGCTATAACTGTTTTAACTTGTGGTATTGTCCTCACAAATTCAAAGCATATCCCCTTTATATTCTCAAGTAGGTCGACTGAGAGCCTTACTTACCAACTTTATTCTCTTGAGAGTATGCATAGTGAACTTACACTACTTCTTAAAATCTTCTTCTTTGTTGAGGTTGGCATTATAATGAATATACAAGATTTATCTGTTATCACTATCTCACTCCTAGTTAGTATACTGCTTCTACTAATTCGATTCCCAATAGCCTACTATATAGTTAATAGTCTTCACTACTCATCCAATGCTGGGTTGGCGGCAAGTGTAATCTCAGTATCATACGCTAGGGGTTTAGCAGCTGCAGTAATGGCTGTAACAGCATTTAATGAATTTCTAGATATATATGGTGGTGTATTACCCCC
>DQVL01000064.1 GCA_015661745.1 Thermoprotei archaeon
GTAACACATGTTTTCCCAGGTCCCTACGGGATAATTACGGATATGACAGAGGTCGATGTGAGGCATGAACCTGTCAGGGAGGTTGAGAAGAAGATTCCTAAAGTAACATATGAAGATATTGGGGGGTTAGATAAGGAGATACAGAGAATAAGAGAACTTGTAGAGATCCCTTTGAAACATCCAGAAGTATTTAGACATCTGGGTATAGAGCCTCCTAAAGGTATATTACTACATGGACCTCCAGGAACCGGTAAAACATTATTGGCTAAAGCCGTTGCTAATGAGAGCGGTGCACACTTTATAGCAATCAACGGACCAGAGATAATGAGTAAATGGTATGGTGAGTCTGAGGCTAAGTTGAGGGAGTTATTTAAAGAGGCTGAAGAGAATGCTCCATCAATTATATTCATTGATGAAATAGACGCGATAGCACCCAAGAGGGGGGAGGTAGTTGGAGAAGTTGAGAAGAGAGTTGTGGCACAGCTTCTTAGCCTAATGGATGGTTTGGAGACGAGGGGTCAAGTAATCGTTATAGCGGCTACGAATAGACCCGAGGCTGTCGACCCAGCATTAAGACGCCCTGGTAGATTCGATAGAGAGATTTATATCGGAGTACCAAATAAAAAAGGTAGGAAAGAGATACTACAGATTCATACTAGGAATATGCCCTTGGCCGATGATGTGGATCTCGATAAACTCGCAGATATAACACATGGATATGTAGGTGCTGACCTAGCTGCATTAGCAAAGGAAGCTGCTATGAATGCGTTAAGACGTTTTCTACCAGAGATTGAGAAGAGTGAGGGTGAAATACCAACCGAAGTAATACAGAAGATCAAAGTTACCATGAATGACTTCTTCGAAGCCATGAAGGAGCTACAGCCATCAGCACTAAGGGAGATTATGGTGGAGATTCCGGAGGTTAAGTGGGAAGATATTGGTGGACTTGAAGACGTTAAACAGGCTTTAAAGGAGGCTGTAGAATGGCCTCTTAAACATCCAAAGCTCTTTGAGAAACTTGGTATAAGAGCACCTAAGGGAATACTACTCTTTGGACCTCCCGGAACGGGTAAGACATTATTGGCTAAAGCCGTTGCAACAGAGAGCGAAGCAAACTTTATAAGTATAAAAGGTCCTGAAATACTTAGTAAATGGGTCGGTGAATCTGAGAAGGCGATTAGAGAGATATTTAAGAAGGCGAGGATGACTGCACCCACAGTCGTATTTTTGGATGAGATAGATAGTATAGCGCCAAGGAGAGGTTCACATTACGGGGATAGTGGTGTTACAGATAGAATCGTAAACCAGTTATTGAGTGAGATGGATGGACTTGAAAGAACAAAAGATGTCATAGTTATAGGGGCTACTAATAGACCAGATATCCTTGACCCAGCACTTCTTAGACCGGGCAGATTTGATAGAATAATTTTTGTTCCACCGCCAGACTTTGAGGCTAGATACCAGATACTAAAGATACATACGAGGCGTATGCCACTTGCTGAAGATGTTGACCTTAATGAATTAGCTAGGCTTACAGAGAACTATACAGGAGCAGATATAGAGGCTTTAGTTATCGAGGCTGCGTTAAACGCCGCACGTGAGAATATGGAGATAGACAAGGTTTATAGAAGACACTTTCAAGATGCTCTGGAGAAGGTTAAGCCTTCATTAACACCCGATGTTATAAAGAGTTATCAAGAGCTTGGTGATAGACTTAAGAAGACGCGTGAGACTGAGAGGGTCGACATATATCGCTAGATCCTCCAATCCCTCCAATATTTTTTCTGCTCCTCCGTTAATACATCGATATTTATATTCCAACCCTTGAGAAGATATTTAGCTACCTTTTCATCAATCTCCTTAGGTACATTATACACCTGTCTCTCCATCTTAGACCCAGATTCCAAAAGATAGAGTAGACTCAGTAATTGATTCGAAAAACTAGCCATCATGACATCCGGTGGATGCCCCTCTGCAGCCACAAGATTTATAAGGCGGCCCTCACCTATTAAGTATATTCTCCTACCATCCTTCAAGACATATTCCTCTATATATGGACGGACCAACCGCTTCTTCAATGAAAGCATTTCTAGAGCCTTCACATCTATCTCAACATTAAAATGTCCAGCATTAGCCAGAAAGACCCCATCTTTCATAGCCTCTATATGCTCCTTCCTTATCACATCTTTCATGCCAGTACATGTAATGAAGATATCACCTATTTGAGATGCATCACTCATCTTCATAACCATAAACCCGTCTAGATACGCCTCTAACGCCTTTAATGGATCAACCTCAGTAACTATAACCTTAGCTCCGAGACCCCTAAACCTAGATGCAACACCCCTCCCCACATATCCATATCCAGCTACAACAACAGTCTTTCCAGCTATCAATAATGAAGTAGCCCTTAAAAAACCATCTACAGTGCTCTGTCCCGAGCCGAATCTATTATCAATAACTCTTTTTGTAGGAGTATCATTAACGGCTATAACTGGATAACGAAGTTTATTCTCTGACTCAAGTGCCTTGAGCCTTATAACACCGGTTGTGGTTTCCTCCGTCCCACCAATTATATTCGAAGCTAATTCAGGAAACCGAGAATGGATTAAGGAGTGTATATCTCCACCATCATCAACCACTAAATCTGGTTCAATATCCAAAGCTGAAGCCAACATCCTATAATAATCATCTTTAGACATTCCACGCCATCCATAAACGTTTATATCTATTGATGAAAGATATGCTGCAACATCATCCTGAGTAGACAATGGATTAGAAGCTGCTAAAGAGACTTCAGCACCTAAAAGCTTTAGATACTCAACAAATACCCCAGTCTCCTTAGTTATATGGAGACAGAGGGAGATTCTATACCCCTCAAAAGGCCTTCTATCTTTCAATTCAGTATATATCTCTCTAAGAGCAGGCATATTATCACGAGCCCACTCAACCTTAACCCTACCCTCATCAACCAGACTTGGGTCCTTAATAATACTAGTCACTATGAATTCACCTCCCTAACCTTCTCATATAACTCCATACTCCTACTCTCTACTCTATCCATAATTTCATATATATCTATATCATGGAAAGCCTTTGATTCATATACAATCTTTCCATTAATAATAACAGTATCTACATCTGATGCTTTACATGCATATACAAGGTGGCTATATATATCATAGATGGGTGTGAGATGGGGTTTATTAAAGTCTAGGATTACTATATCAGCTATATATCCCGGCTCAATCTTCCCTAGTGATGTATAACCAAGATTTAAAGCTCCATATTCAGTTGCCATCCTAAATATTAGATTAGCTGGTGTAACTCTCGGATCTCTCTTAATTGGTTTATTAATCAATGCAGCGAACTTCATCGTCTCAAACATATCAAGTGTATTGTTAGATGCTGGCCCATCTGTACCCAGACTAACCTTGATACCATTATCAATAAGTTTAGGAGTATCAGCATATCCCATACCAAGCTTCATATTAGCTACAGGGTTGTGGGCAAGCTTAACATCATACCGCTTCATAACCTCGATATCAACCTCGTTTAAGTATATCCCATGGGCAGCTAGGAAATCACTAGATAAAACACCTAAATTTTCTAAATATCTTAATATACTATCACTTGGAATATCTACATTAAAGCGTTTCCTCACCATCTCAACCTCATTCCAATCCTCAGCTATATGACTAGTAACTATAATTCTACCTTTATCTCCATATTTTTCTAATAATTCCCTCCTGAGCTCCTCAGACTTTATCCATAAATCCGGATCAACAGTATATGGTGCATGGGGACATGATGCTATTCTAATTAAACCATTATATCCATGAAATCTTTTAACAGCGTCCTTAAAATTATTTAGGGATCCCTCAGCATCCCATGTAAAGATAGCTATCCCAATGGTTCCCCTCATCCCCACCTTAAGTAGGGCTGTAGCCTCATTCCTATCCCTATCATAGTGGTACATACTACATACATTTGTAACTCCAGAAGCTATACTCTCTATAGCACCTAACATAGCCCCCAATTCAAAATCAGATCCAGTTAATAACTTCTCATAAGGCCAAATATACTTTTCAAGCCAATCCTTTAATAAGAGGTCATCAGCATAACCCCTAAGAAGCGTCATAGAAATATGTGTATGTGAATTTATTATACCAGGTATAACTATTTTACCCTTTATATCTATAATATCATGTCCAGCCCCCCCATGTCTACGCATAATTTCATCGGTATATCCCACATCAATAATTTTATTATCCTCTATTACTACAGCTCCATCTCTAATATTCCTTCTATAATCTTGGACTATCCATCCACCTTTAAGGATCATATTTTACCCACCTCTCGAAAGTCTCTATATATCTCCTTAAAATAGTTACAGCCATCCTCAGGTTCATACTCGACAAAGAGATTTACTAGAATATCAAGTATTTTTCTCAACCTATGCTTTACACGTTTCATTAGGTCATATACCTCATCAGCCGTAATCCTCGCCTGCATACCAGCAGCATAATTTGATACAACAGATATAACCATATAATGTAGACCTGCCTCCCTAGCCAATACAGACTCGGGTATATTAGTCATACCTACAATATCAGCCCCCACCCTACGAAGCATATCGATCTCACCTGCAGACTCAAACCGTGGACCATATGTAGAGACATATGTATATCCA
>DQVL01000024.1 GCA_015661745.1 Thermoprotei archaeon
ATTAGATAGTTTGATAATCTATATTTGACCATATATCATTTTCCTCCCCATTATCCCTAGGTTTTACAAATCGATATAAATATATCAATAGATATACAGACCCGAATAGAAGTAAATATATGAATAAAGTATCTGCATATACAACCATATATGAGTTACCGACATTTACACCTACATAATTCATGAAACTCAGTGTTAATAGATATATATTAAAATATGAATGGCCTAATACTGCAGAGGTTACTCCATATTTTACGAAGAGATACCCCAGATATAAACCAGCTATTGAGGCCGTAGTCACTTTACCTATATCCCATCCTCCACCCCCTAGGAGATGGGCAAACCCGAATAGAACAGCCTGTATGACAACTAGTTTATAGAGTGTATAGATAACTGTTTTATCATTATGTATTTTATATGGTTCTACAAGACTGATAAAAGCCTCAACGATGTTGAACTCCCTAGCTCTTATTAAATAGATTATTAGAGATGCTAATCCTATGATAAATACCCTGAAACCGATCTCTTCAGATAACGGTGCATTCATAGCTCCTAGGAAGAATATGTATTGATTCTCAGCTTCAAGCATTCCAGTCTCTATACCTATTGAAGACTGTATCAACTCGATCAATATAGACGTTACTAATACTACCGTACCCAATACAAATACTTGTTTAAGCGGTCTTTCTCCATCAACCTTCCTAATTAGATCGTATATGGCGAATAATGTATAGAGGGTCGTGAGTAGAATAGCCAATTCCATGCCTGTTAATGGTATTGGAATCAGGACTGGAAATAGTGTAATGAATATAGGTATCCCAAGAACTTCTATATCGGTAACATTCTCTATTACCCTCACTTGATCCAGTGTAATTAGTGAGAGAAAAGATAAATTTAGTATATACGTAGCAACACCTAGATATATAATTACTGCATATATATATGAGGTCCTCATTATCCATCCATCTATATATTGAATAATGTTTAAAGATATTAAGATTGATTATCCCCTACCATATTATCCTCATCTATCTGTAACTCTAAATATATAGGCCCTCTATATCCACAATCTAGACATATATACATCTCTGGAACAAGCCATCCATCGAATTGGGAAGATAATCGTAAATTTCTTGATTCGCATATTGGACATATTTTTATTCTGACCTTCATTATAATACCTCTATACTCTCTTTTTTGAAACCAAGTTTTGAAAGGATCTCCGGTACTACATGTCTATGATCTCCGAGTAATATTATCTTACCATCCTTTATTGATCCTCCGCATGCCAGCTTCCTTTTTAATGTCTTAGCTATCTCATTTAAATTATGATGTTTACCGTCTATCCCCTCTATAATTGTTGCTGGCTTATTATATCTCCTTCTCTCAACCCTTACCTTTATCTTCTCTTCCTCAGCCTCTAAACTTAGACATACACATAAATCATTCGGTAGTCCACAAACCGGACAATTCTCCATACTATCCACTATCGACATGGGATAAGAAAATAATAGACATTATTACTTTTTAAATATAATTAATATTCTTGTGTAACGTCACATCGATACATACCTGAGCCATTCTTGTTGAGACTTCCCTAACAACCCTCGAGTTGATATCCAAGATATCTACATTATATTGGGAGAGTTTATCCCATATGATATATTCTCCTTTCTCCAATGCCTCATCATCATTTTCTTGATATTGGATATGGAGGTATATATGTAATACTCCCTCCTCCCTCAATGCCTTCAAGGCATATTTTAGATAGTCAAGAGCTAATTCTGGTAGGGGCATGATCACTCTATCGGCTTTAGCCACCAGATACTCTTCAACCACTCTTGATGCATCATCTCTAAATAAGATGACCTTATCATCAACTTTATTTATAATGTTATTTATATAGTGGTACTCAATCGCATATGGATTAATATCTATACTGTATACATATCCCCCTTTTCTTGCGATATGTATAGTGAATGGACCGGCTCCTGCAAACATATTAAGTACTTTCTCACCCTCCCCAACTAGATTTGCTACTCTAATTCTTTCATAGGAGAGTCTAGGTGTGAAGTATACCTTGGATATATCTACATAGAATCTTGCTCCATATTCTTTATATACTGTCTCGGTCCTCCTCTCCCCAGCTAGATATTCAAACTTCCTTAGTCTATATATTCCCTCGACAGGGGTCGTCTGCCTAAGTACAACTTTTATATAGCCTAGGTTTTTTAGTATCTCCTCTCCAAATCTATATCTTCTTTCATCAAGGATCTTCTCTGGGATTTTAATAATTGCTATATCGCCTATTATGTCAAAACTCTTTATAATATATTCAGATTCATCTCCATAGATCTCTCTAGCTATATTAACTAATGCCCTCCTCACTTTATCCAATTGCTTCCTTAACTTTTCTAATTAGATACTCGGGTGTAACCGAACCTTCCCATTCAATCTTTTCATTTACAACTACCTTTGGTACTGCATATACTCCATATTGTGAAGCTATATCTGGGAATCCAGATAGTTCCCATGCCTCCGCCTCCACCCTTCTATTCAACATGGCGAACATATATGCTGTGTGAACCATTCTTGGACAGTATGGACATGATGTGGTTACAAATACTTTTATATTTACATTTTCCTCTAAAGCCTCCACCTCTTCACCAACCTCTCTAGGTAGGTGTGCCTCGCCAGTAGAGACATGTACTATGGTCTCTAGAAAAGCTGGGAACTCTGTGCCGGCTGGTACGCCATAGTACTTTATTAATCCCTTGTTTATCCCCTGTATGATTATTGCTGGAGCCTTCAATATACCTAATTTCCTCCTCAAGTCTATATCCTTGTCAATGTCATACTGTAAAACCTCTATTTTATCTGTGAGTTCTTTATCTGTTATCTCATCTAGGATCTGTTTAACCAAGTCGCAGTATTGACAAGA
>DQVL01000046.1 GCA_015661745.1 Thermoprotei archaeon
AATCTATATTGATTTGCATCAAGGTTAACTAGATATACTGTAGCTATTAAACTGAAGATAAGGATTATAAGTCCACCAGCCACTATAGTTGAGAAGCCCCTCATTGAATCTTCACCTCCACACGTATAACGAATTGGTCAAGCACAATTAGATGGACTATATTAGGATCTTGATTGATAGATAATCTAAAGATAGTGTTTGATGGAATCTTGGTCGACCCAACCCATGTAGATCCATTAAAATATTCAATATTTACATTTGCTAACTCTCCATCCAGATATATTTTAGATAGATGTTCTAATTCTCTACCACCGTTATATAGATATATGTATCTAGAGTCTGAGAATAGATATGAAACAATGTATCCATATGAATACCCATCAATATAGGTATCTATAGACTCTTGATAGCCTATATTCAAAACAGGTATGAATAGGCTTAATGAGAGTAGTGAGAATATTGATAAACCTATAAAAAGTAATATAGATTCACCTAATAGATTAGATATTCTTATAATCATTGTACAGCAACCCTATACTTGAAGGTTGCTCCATCAACAGTAGTGATTAATATATCCACTAACTCACCCTCAGCTACAGCTGTATTGGGGAAGCTAAATATCATTACTTTACCAGGTTCAATAACTCCACCGTTCTGTGAACCAAGTTGTGTACCATCTAGACGATATATAGATATTACATATACTTCTACGGGTGTACTCCCCCTATTCGCCACAGTAACGTTTAGATCACTACCTATTTTATATACTGAGTTAATGGTTATCTGTTGGACATTACCCCATCCAGCGAATAGATCTAATGCACCGCTATAGAGAAGCATCCCCAGTACACCAACTAAGCCAACCATTATAACCACTTCCAAGAAATGGGATATTCCAGCCCTAACCCCCATCGATACTTCACCAAACAAACTGTTGTAGATTACTTTAAAAGGGGGTAGATATGAGTAAATCTATTGGGGAGATGGTTGGAATAACATATCTACCACTACATTCTGGTCATGTCCCTCCAAAACTATTTAATTACATGGTTAGACTGGGAAAACCACTTATAAAATATATGGTTGATGAAGTGGGGGAAGATAATCTACTCCTGAGATTTGGAGATCCATTCTTTTTCCAAGCATTTGGATCTATACTGGGTTTTGACTGGCATTCATCCGGTATTACTACAGTGGTAACTTGGGTATTATCTAAAGTATTGGAGGATGAAGAGATTCCTTTGAAGATCGTGGGAGGAAAAGGAAGATATATGCGGGGGATTCCAGATAGACTCTCCCAATACGCCAATATCGAATCTGAAAAATTACTTCAAATTAGTAGATTGACTGCTAAAGGAGATACTATTCTCCTCCAAGATGGATATGACATATATCATCATTCAATCCTATTCATAGATGAAGATAGATGGGTTGTAATACAACAGGGAATGAATAAAAACTTAAAGTATGCTAGGAGATACCACTGGGACTACACTACATTCAAGGATAGGAGATATATAAATGAGCCACATATCGCGATTATCACGGAGAAGTATGAAGAGAGGATCCTAAATTTATATAGTAGTGATAGTATTGATGCCAAAAAAACTATATTGGATATTTTGAGAGATGGAACCTTAAAGAGGGATTTAAGGAGGCTCCTTGATAGAATTGATTATGGACTTAACAAGTGGGTATCGAATGATAGGTCAAGGATCGATTTTAATATACTTTATCTACCAAAGAAGATCAACTGGAGCGTCATAAATAAAATATATCTTGAGAAACCCGACAATTATGAATCACTAATACAATATAGTGGCTTCAACAAAGATGTGGTTAGAGCTTTAGCTCTAGTCTCTGAGTTGATATATGGTGATAGAATTTGTTGGAGTGATATCCCAAGATATACATATACTGTAGGGGGTAAGGATGGCGTCCCATACCCCATAAATTATAGAACATATAGAACTTTAATTGAGTTCTTCGAAAATATTATAGAGGGTTCCGAATTGGAGAGGACCGAGAAGAAGAGAATGCTAAAAAGACTCTCTAAAATTAGGATTTGAGGGATCAGCTACCCCAGGATATAATCATATATCATCCTGGAACGACCTCATCATCCCCATATCCAAATATATTTCAACCTATATTTTAGGGTATAATAGAAATAGTGAGATAGCCATAAGGGATGAGGCTGGAAGCAACTCATTAAAACCTAGTGAGGTTGGGATCCCCAAAGACAACTCTGCTGATGTAAATGACATATCACCTCCTGTAAATACTAGTCCGATACGCCTATCTACCAACTCCTTCCTAATGACTTCTGGATCAAATATGGATTTACCCAGTCTTTTAGGAACTATCATATATAGCCTATCTAAATTTAGGACCTCAACCACATCTTCAAGGTTAGGCACATATAAAACCCTCCTTCCCCTAAGATAGGCCTTCTTCTCAGCCTCCGGAACACCGGATTGAGCGGCGGAGCTGACTGCTTTAGAGATAACAAGTATATCGACCTCTGGAAACTCTAGATATACATCTACAGCCTCAACAAGCTTTACACTACTATAGATGTTATGTATTACTACGGCCAACATATTAATACACCTAGGTAAACAATATAGTCTAGAAGGATATATCTAATTTGGGATGACCACCCTAATAGATTTATACTCCGGTGGAGGGGGATATGCAAAGGGATTTATCGATATGGGATTTAAAGTAGTCGCTGCCGTCGAGAAGGATGAAGCTCCGGCAAAGACTTACCAATCAAATATTAAACCAAAGTATATGTTTAGACTTGACATCACTAGATTAGATGGATACTATATTAAGAAGGTTGTGGGCGATGACATAAAGATTGTTATAGCTTCACCGCCATGTGAAGCATTCACCTCTGTAAATAGGGGGATTAAACCCGACCCTCTCGATAGGCTATATGGCGACCCATTGGGTAGACTTACACTCCATGCAATCAGACTAATTATAGATTTACAGCCTGAGATATTCATCATAGAGAATGTACCAGGGATAAAGAAGAAGCCAATACCCGAATATATAAAGATGGAGTTAGAAGATGGAGGATATACAGAGATATACTTCAACAAGTTGAATGCAGCAGACTATGGAAATCCAAGTTTTAGAATGAGGATATTCATATCAAATATACGTATTAAACCAAGGAGGCTAAAGAGGAATGTAGTAGTTGAAGATGTATTAAAGGATCTGCCAGACCCTAGATACCCCAATAACATACCAAACCACATATATATCTATCCACCGAAGAGGTTCCATAATAAAATACACCGACTTAGATGGGGCGACTCCCTAGAATATTTTAGGGGAAGTGACTATAGAGAATATAAGCAATTTATAAGGCTACATCCTAAGAAACTTGCTCCTACAGTTATGGGTAAAAGCAGATTTATACATCCATATCAAGATAGATTATTAACAGTTAGAGAACAAGCGAGACTAATGGGATACCCAGATGACTATATATTCTATGGAGGTATAGATGAGCAGTATAACCAGATCGGGGAGTCGGTTCCACCGCCACTCTCAAGAGCCATAGCCGATTATATATTAGATAAATATTTCATAGAAATCACATCTTCTTAACCAAAGGAAAGCCTATAAACTTAGTCAAAACCTCAACTGTAGATATATATGCTTTTATAAGGAACAGCCTCTGCCTCCTCAATCTTTCATCACTCTTTAATACTGGGTTATTCTCATAAAACTCTGTAAATGTTTTCGCCAGCACATATAAATGCCTAATTATATATTTAGGCTCAAAATACCTTACAGAAGTAGCTATAACTATCGGTGTCAACGCTAAATACCTAGCAAGCTTAAGATCATACATGTTTAAAACATCTAAATTCAGGTCTTCAATATCGGCATCACCCGCATTCTCATATATAGATATAGCCCTCACATACGAGTATAATATATATGCACCCGACTCACCTTTGAAATCGAGTGATTTATCGATATCGAAGATAACCTCTTTATCTCTATCTATTGAGAGAAGTTGATACATAAGAGACGCTACACTAACCTTCTCAGCAATTTTACGGGCCTCCTCAACATCTCCCACAGTTTTATTCTCTACTATATGTCTATACACAATCTCAGACATCTTATCAAGGACATCATCAACATTAAAATATATTCCTCTCCTACCAGACATCTTCACTTTATCAGTCTCGACAGAGATATCGAAATATTTCTCAACACTCTCCCTAGAAAGTTTAACTAATTCATAGGAATAATGAATATATTTATCGGCCTTCTCAATATTATATAAAGCCTCAATCACTTTCTTAATAGCATTCTGAGGTTTGGACTGCTCTCTACCAATAACATTTATTAATACATCACATTCATCAACCCTATATTGGAGACCCCTATTTGTAGACGTGAATATCTTTGTACCATCAGGATTGGTATCAAACAAATCAATATATATGGGCATATCTATCAACCCTAGTTTCCATAGTCCAAATACAAGATCCTTACCAGTGTAAGTGATGGTGCCGTCACTCCTCACAATAACTTCATCAAATTTTGGATCTACCTCAGGTTTTGAAGATACCTTAATAATTAGAGTACCAGCATATTTTCCATCCTTAACTTCCATAATATTACTTGCCTTCTCCCTTATGGCTTGTAAATGACTGTGTAGACCAGATCTAATTAGGTCAGACTCCCATATAAGAAGGTCATATTTAGCTCCCAGTTTAAAACATGTTTCTAATTGAGCCTTAACAACTTTAGTTGCTATAGTTCTACATAAATAGGATATTGGATTATCACCCTCCTCCAAAGCCCTCAAAATCCTCCTCTCAACCTCCCTATACCTCTCTTCCTCCTCAATCTTTTTTACACTCTCTACATAAACGACGTCCCCACAATACTTATCAAACTTCTGAGATTCCCCAACATCTATAGGATAATTTAACTCTATAAATCCCAGCAACAGATCTGCCATCTGAACCCCAGTATCATCTATATAGTTGATCATATGAGTTTTATAGCCAAGATTACTTAGTAGGTGATAAAGAGATGAACCTAGAAGAATGTTACGGGCATGCCCTATATGGATAGCCTTATTAGGGTTTACACTAGTATATTCAATCCTTATATACCCATCTCCAAAGCGTCCTCTAAACAATTTAGTACCCTCATCAATCAATTCCTTAAAATATTGTGTATAGAATGCATCTCGATCAAGATAGATATTTATATATCCACCTCCTTCAACCCTGACATCCTCTATAAATGGGATATCTGAAGAGGCTATATGGTCACGGATCTCATTGGCAAGTTCAAGGGGTCTACGTCCAAGCTTCTTAGCAGCCTTAAAAGCATACGTTGTAGACAAGTCTCCATACTCAATTTTCTGAGGCACCTCTAGAGAAACTTCAATCTCACGGGTCCCAACAAATTCATATATAGCTTCTTTAATACGCTCTCCAAGCTCTATAATATCCATAAAACCACCATATCAACTAAATACATATTACTCAAAAAACTTTTTCCATAATATGGAATATAAGACATATGTATCTCATGTGGGCCCGTGGCCTAGCCAGGATAGGGCGGCGAAATATCCGTATGCCTCCGGAGCCGCAGGACCCGGGTTCAAATCCCGGCGGGCCCGTATAAGATATACTAGTCAATTTATGGGTTAGATAAACCCCCAACATTTCTAAGTGAACTAGCCCCTCTTGATGGATCGGGCTCATCATGTTCCATACTTGCTTCTCGCCAATACTTCATCTGGGGGTTTGGGGGTTCACTGCTTCCCCATCCTATGCCTCTCGTTAAGGCATGGGCTACTCAAATCATATTTCTCAATGGGATCCTCTTTGAAGGTTCAGGGTTTATAGGAATATTTAAATCTATCGCCTACAACCCATTCGGAGGGGGTCTAGCAAACAACAATAAGATGAGGAATAATATATAGATTATCGTTATCAACTGGAAGACTAATGATTGAAAGTTTTAAGAACAGACTAGACACTATTGCTAAAATAATATAGTATATAATTAACTTGTCTTTATAGACTATTGAATTGAAGATTTGACCACATTTATTTACTGTAATAATCCGACATAATATGAGAGAATTGGACAATCTTTTTAAGAGGATTATCAGCCTTAACAACTCCACTAGCCACTAGAATCCCGTCTACACCATACTCCATAGACAGTTCCACATCTTCAACATCTGTTATACCGGCACCACATAGACATCTAACTCCCTCCCCACTGCATAAATCCACAGCTTTTCTAAGGGATTCACCAGCATATTTAGATACAGACCTACCAGTTCCTATAAGCTCTGGAGGTTCAAATGCATAGGCATAAGGTTTAACACCTAATGAGATTAACTCCTCGAGTTCATTAATAGATTGGATACACACTATAAGTTTAAAACCATGTTCCTCAGCTGCCAGGTTAATATCTTTTATCAACATATGATCTACCCGATTCTCAGAATGATTTATCAAGCTATACTCCAAACCCATATCAATAAGCCGCATAAGTGGAATATGACCTGTAGAGCTCCCATAACCTACAGTATCTACTGCCTGAGATATTAATACTTCGGGATGTTGCCTAGCATAATAGTATAAATCGACTATGGGAGGAGCGACCAATACATTGACCTTGAAATCCTGTGATGCAGACACTGCATACTCTATAAATCTAGCTAGCCTATCACCACTACCCTCATTATAGTTTTTAGCGTTTATTATGAATATCGGCCTGTCCATATAACTAAACATAATAAAACTTGATACAAATATAATCTACTTGTATGGAAGAAAATATCGAGATCAGGGATGTGAAAGACCCAAACGAAATTAAGAGGTTTGAGGATATACAGTATAGAGTTTGGGGTGGAGGCGTGGTTCCAAGCCACCTAATAACAGCTGTAAAGGAAGTAGGTGGTGTCGTTAAAGGTGCATATTATAATGATAAATTGATAGGCTTTGTATATGGGTTCATAGGTAGATATAAAGGAAGATACTGTATATATTCACATCAACTGGCTGTCCTACCCCAATATCAGAATATGGGTGTCGGTGAGAAACTAAAGAATGAACAGATGAGGTGGGGTATAGAAAATGGATATGACCTTATTATATGGACATTTGACCCCGCTAGGGCGAAGAATGCATGGCTTAACATAGGTAAATTGGGTGTGATCACAGACACATATCTAATAGATCACTATGGCGAAATGGAGGATGAACTTAATAGGGGAGTACCATCAGATAGGTTTATGGTTGAATGGTGGATCAAATCCAGATGGATTAAAGATAGGATGAGATATAGATATGATAGAGACTTAGATATTAAATACGAGACGGTATTATCATTAGAGAGAAGTTCTAATGGGATATATCCATCTAACGTAAAGGATGTGAATGATAACTATATCTCTATAGAGATACCCCTCGACTTTGACGATCTAGGTGGGGATACATTAAAATTAAAGAAGATGTGGAAACTAAGGTTGAGAGAAGCTTTTATCAAATACTTTACTAAGGGATATACAGTTATATACTTTGTTAGGGGGCATAACATAGACAAAGGCATCTATATCTTAAAGAAAGGGTTTGACCCACATGATAGAACAACCTGGTAATTATGTAAATAAGATAGTCTTGATTAGGATAGCCCTACCATATAGAGAATACTTCGAGACAAGCTTTGGAAGAGAGTATGAGAAACATACATATATAGTTATAGTGGAGGCTAATGGGGTAGAGGGTTATGCGGAGACAGCCGCCGGTATATATCCCAGATATTCATATGAATCAGTAGACATAGATGCATATGTAATCGACAAATATATAATACCATCGATAGAAAAGGGGATATCAACAAATCCAAATGAGTATATCGAGAAGGTAAGATGGATAAAAGGGTATAACATGGCTAAAGCATCTATAGAGATGGCTCTATGGGATCTTACATCGAAACTTATGGGAAAACCACTCTACAAAGTTATAGGAGGAAAAAGGAAATATGCAAATGTAGGA
Organism: Thermoprotei archaeon; assembly: GCA_015661745.1. Lineage (GTDB taxonomy): Archaea > Thermoproteota > Nitrososphaeria > Geothermarchaeales > JDFR-13 > SZUA-1514. Next base: position 8,070 of record DQVL01000046.1, read on the forward strand.
GTATCTATAGGGCTACAGAAAGATATTGATACATTACTATCTAAAATAGCCACATACCTAGAAGAGGGATATCAAAGGATTAAAATAAAAATCTCAAGGGGAAGAGATATTGAATTGGTTGAGGCTGTTAGAAGGGAATATCCAGATATCCCATTAACTGTAGATGCTAATGGAGACTATGGATATAAAGATCTTGAATATCTAAAGAAACTAGATGAATTTGATTTGTTATACATCGAACAGCCATTTCCTTATTGGGATCTATATCTACATAGTAAGTTACAAAGTATAATAGAGACAAAGATATGTTTAGATGAGTCAATATATAACTCATATCTAGCTAGAGAAGCCATCGATATTGGAGCAGCCAAGGTAATAAATATTAAACCTGGTCGAGTTGGTGGAATAAAAGAGAGTATAGAGATTCACAACATATCAATGGATAAAGGGATAGGGACATGGATAGGAGGGATGCTAGAGACAGGTATTGGAAGAGGATTCAACGTATCCCTAGCAACTCTACCAAATATAATTTATCCATCTGATATATCGGCCAGTACAAGATATTTTAATAGAGACATAGTTACCCAGCCATGGGAGATAGATAGTAAAGGTAGAATGTGGGTTAGAGAGGAGGAAGGTATAGGTGTAGAAATCGACTGGGGATACCTAGATAAAATCGTAATATGGAAGAAAGAGTATAGAATAGGGAGTAACTAGTCTGATTTAACCCATCGCTCCCTAAACTTCTCGAGAACCTGTGGAAGGGTAGTATACTCCATCTCCTCAGGCCCGAGCCTATGAGGCATAAATGGCCCATGCAATCTAATATATTCTGTAATACGAGAAGCTAAATCCCTAACAGGATCAAATGCTGGATCATCAAATAAATCCACCGGTCCTACGAGCAGACCATTAGAGACCTGAAATCCAAGGCCTATCAACCTTGGTGGCCCATCAAATCTAGTGACCTTGGAATATTTGAGGGATACCGGCATAAGCGGTCCATAGTGACTTCCCCTCATCCATCCAGCCACTAAATACGGCTTGGAAAAAGCCTCTAAAATCTCACCCATAGCAGGGAAACCGCTTTGGGCACGTACAATAAGTACTGGATCATCCTTACCTACATATCTCCCAGCTATCAATGAAAGTCTTGTAGTGGATGCTACAGCCGCAATCTCATCATCCGACTTCCTCCTAACCTCCTTTATTACGTATCTACTCTGTGTACCTATAATCGCCAATAAATCATATAGTTCCTCGGGTATCTCAAAAACAGCTTCAACCCCCTCGACAACATCTAAAACAGTAAATTTGAAGCCATCATGCATTCTAGGATCTATAACCAATCCAGCTGTATTGAATGGATCTGCAAATATCCTATATAGATAAATATTCCAAGCACCAGGCTCCGTCTTATCAGCCATAAATACACCGATGGGATCACTCCTCCTCTCAATAAACTCTATCTCTGCAACGCCAGGACCCATCCCCTTCACATTACCACTAAATGCATCCTTGAGTAGATCCTGACCTGCTGCATAAAGCTTAAGCTTCTTAGATACCTCCTCAGTAGCCCCCTTAAATACCTCCCATGCAAAACCGTGTATCTCCGGATTATCAACTCCCTTTTCATGGGAGAAGATCAGTTCAAGATCATCCCCAGCATGTGTAACATAGAAGCTTTTTATCAATCCAGTCTCTACAGCCTCCCTACATTTATTTCTAGCATAGTCTAAAAGCTGGTCAGGGACAGTAACATGACCCGCTACACTCCCTATATCAGCCTTAATCACAGAAACTGTGGTCCTCATCTGAAACACCTGAAAAATATATTCTAGGCAGTGTTAATTATATTAGTCCAAGATGAAGCTAAGGATTAGAATGAGGAGGGTGGATAGTCTAATTAAAAAGGGTGTTAAAGAGGTAATAGAAGTAGGTACTGAAGATTTAAGCTTATCCACCTTAAAGGATGTCAAGGAATATGTAAACTATATAGCAAAGGAAATATCGGAGAAGTTAGGTGTAGAAATCGTCAAGATTGAATTTCAGGGAAATGAAGATATTGGAGCCAGATATATACTCTATAGATTTAGATTATACACTAAAAAAGGCTATATAGCTTGTAGGGTAGTAACATATTTCAACAAGCATATACAAACGATATTAACGGTGGGTGGATAAAGTGGCAGACCTCCCGCCTGGACAGAGGAAAATCCCGAACTTTATAATATATCGGATACTTGGACAGCCTAAAATTGATATAGATAGATGGAGGCTTGAGATAACTGGGATGGTAAATAATAGACTCTCACTCAAATATGAGGATCTCCTCAAGATGAGGCAGATAGAGTATGTATCTGACTTTCATTGTGTAACGGGGTGGACAGTGGAGAAGGTTAGATGGACCGGCGTAAGTGTAAGGGAATTAATTAGCTATGCTAAGCCATTGAAGGGTGTTAAATGGGGGTATATCCATTCAGCTGATGGCTATACAACGATAGTACCCTATGAAGATCTGATATCTGAACACTCAATAATAGCCCTTAAAATGAATGATCAACCCCTTGATATTGAACATGGATATCCAGCCAGATTATTTATACCACATTTATATGGCTGGAAAAGTGCTAAATGGATTGTTAAAATAGATCTAGTAAATGAATATAAAGATGGATATTGGGAGGCTCTTGGATATCATGAGAGGGGGAATGTATGGAAAGATGAAAGATTCAAGAAACTGTATTAAGGATGGAAAGACAATGTATTAGATTATGAGGATAATTTATATTACGGGTAAGGGAGGAACAGGCAAGACGGTTATATCAGCTATAACGGCGTTGAAATCCTCACAATATGGGTATAATACATTAATTATCTCATCCGATCCAGCCCATACGCTAAAAGACTGTTTTGGGATAGAGGTTGGTAGAGAATATACAAAAATAGCTAAGGATCTATATGGATTAGCAATAGATCCGGTAAAAGAGGCATCAGAACATTATGGAGCAATAATGGAGTATATAGCCTCAATATTTAGGGCAAGGGGTATAGATGAGATATTAGCATATGAATTAGCTGCATTACCTGGGATGACTGGAGTAGCTACAATGCTAAAACTGGATATGATAATCAAGGAAGATAGTTTTGACACGATTATAATTGATACAGTACCCAGTGGTGATGCATTGAGATATTTATATGTACCCACGCTACTAAGCAGAATGAGTAGACGAATGATGAAGTTAATAAGCCCAATAGTTGAAATGGGCAGGGTGATGACCCCAATCACTGGGGTTCCTACACCGACAAAAGAGAGTGTTGAGAAGGGGATAGAGATTATCGAGAAAATGGAGAATATAAGAAAATATTTATTAGACTCTAACATAACCAGCCTGAGACTGGTTGCAAATCCAGATAGCTTCAGTATATCAAATGTAAAAAGAACCTATATACAGTCATCATTATATGGATTAAATACAGATCTAATTATAATAAACAAGTTGTATCCAAAGGAAGGGGTTGGAGAATTCTTCAAAGACTGGCTTATAAACCAAACTAGGTTAATAGAAGATGTTAATAAGACATTCCACCCTATTCCTATAAAGATGCTACGCCTATATAATTCAGAGCTGAAGGGAATTGATATGTTAACAAGGGCTGGTGACGACCTATTCGGTGATGAAGACCCTACACAGATATATTATAAGGGGAGAACAGTTGAAATAAATAGATATGGCGATAGACTCGAGGTGATATACCCAGCCCCCCATATTACTAAGAAGGATATAGAGATTGAGAGGATCGGAGATGAATTACTAGTTAAACTATCAACCGATATGGGCATAGTAGATCTAGTTTTGCCCCTACCACTAATAACGTATAAAATGAAGGTAGAGAAAGCTAGATTAATTAATGGAAAACTCCATATAATATTTGTAGAAGAGAAATGACGGATGAATCCATTAAAATCCCAAAAAACATATTCTACCTAGATGAGATCCTAATAAAATTTCTACCCAAGGAATATAATAGAGTAGTTGAACACTATATAAACTCAAAGATAGAGCTTCTAAAAGCGGTGGATGAATTCATAGATCTCCAAATAAAGAGGTTGGAGGAGGTTAAGAGGAGCTTAAAGGAGGAACCCAAAAGAGAGAAGCTAGAAGTCGAATGAATAATGTGATTAATGCCCCGGCCGGGATTTGAACCCGGGTTCACCGGCTAGCCCCTAAAAAAGCTCGAGAGGCCGGTATGCTTGACCTGGCTACACCACCGGGGCAAGACACCATATACAATCAAATTATTTATTTAAATATTTTTGTGAATTATCTAGAAATTATTCTATTTCCATCTTCTCAAGTTCTTCAATATCAACACCCATAATCTCTAGAACCAAGGCTACATCCTTCTTCCTAATGACGGTCCTACCAGATTCTTTAGCGACTCTACCCGCATATATAGCTATATCACCTGCCACCTTAGTTAAGTATTTAGCCACCAACTCCGCTGCATCGAGACTTACTCTACGCCCTACAACCCTCTTCATCACTCTATGGGCGCTATACTTTGCTATAGACAATTTATACCACCATAAAATTATATCATCTTGTTTAGATAAAAGCTAAAATCTATTAAATAATATCTGGATATAAAGGGGTTTTAAAATGTATGTAGATGCACACATACATCTATACGATGAGGAATTTGATGAGGATAGAGAAGAGGTTCTACAGAATGCATTAAACAATGATGTCGAGTTAATCCTCTCTGTATCTGAAGACTATGAATCATCTATAAAGAACCTAGACATATTGAGAATATATAGACCTAGATATAAAATCTATCTTGGGCTTGGCATCCACCCATATACAGCAATATATAATCCTGGAGACCTAACAAAGATGGTTGAGTTAATATCCCAATACCATGACACCATAATCTCTATAGGGGAGGTGGGGCTAGACAGAAAATATTCTGATGCTGATAAATACTGGGATAGACAGGTTGAAGCCTTTGAGAAGATGATACAGTTATCTATAGAATATTTTAAACCTCTAAATATACATTCTAGAAGAGCGGCTAAAGACGTGCTCACACTACTACGTAAATATGATGTGAGACTGGCATATTTCCACTGGTACACCGATGATATAGAGACCCTAAAAGAAATAGTTGACGAAGGATATTACGTAGGTTTTACTCCCGCCCTACTAACCTCAAAGAGAATACAAAAATATACTGATGTAGTACCACTAACACAAGTATTTACAGAGTCGGATGGTCCTGTCAGATATTATGGCCCACTAAATAAATCTCGTGGAGAGCCTAAACACATACCATTAATAATAAATAAGATAGCCGAACTTTATGAAGAGGATGTAGAAGAAGTTACAATAGTAATTAGGGAGAATTTCAAGAGACTTTTTAGATTACAGTATGGATAATATCTATTATGGGATGAAGAGACTGATCTGCACTGAATAGATGATGAGCAAGGCACCACACAGACCACTCTAGCTAACCCACATCAACAATAATTAAAGTGACTCACTATTTCAAGGTATTTTGTCTTTGATACACTTGATTATTAAGGTATTCTATGGGGTTATTGATACTTTAATATATTCATCGATGTATATTTATTATCATTATGGCATCAAAAAATACATTAATGAATATAGAATTGGATATAGCCAGAGTCACGGATATAAGTCCACATGAGAGAGTAGATGTTGAAAGGGCTGGAATATTGAAGAAGAGGATCTTTAAAGATGGCTATATAGACCAACCATTAATCATCGAGGATAAAACTAGTATGATATTAGATGGTACACATAGACATTATATATTCTTAAATTCTGGAATACCATTAGTACCAGTCCTTAGAGTATCATATGAAAATAATGAAATCAAGATTGGTTGCTGGTATAGAATATATAAAAATTTTAATGATAAATCACTAAATCACATTGTCTCGAATGATGAAAAACATATAAATGAAGATTCAAATAAAGGTAGGATATACCTATATAAAGATGGATCCATAAGAAAGTTTATACCTATAGAGGATTTAGAGGTTCCAGAGGCAATATACCATCTAGAGATATTAAATAGAGAAGGTTTCATGTGTTATTCAGAGAAGCCCTATAACCCATATAGATATATATCTATTGGCTATGACCCACCCACAAAAGAATATGTCGTAAAACGTTTTAACGAGGGAAGACTTTTCCCTGTAAAGTATACTAGGCATCTACTACCAGCCAGAATAGTTAATCTAAAGATGCCCTTAAAACATTTATACGACCATAGAAAAGCCTATAGCTATATAAATAACATCATATTAACACCCTACAAGGTGAAGATATATATGGAGGATGGATATGAAGAAAGATACTTTATTGCAGAGAGGCGTGGTTAGGGTGGTTATAAGTGGACCTTTAAGACTTATATTAGGCAAGGAAATTATAATCGATTACAACGATGGAATAACTATACATGATATCGTAAATCAATTATCAAAATTGTATAATGAAAAGACTGGGCGGGGACACAATAAATTTAGTGACTTGTTAAATCAACTTATCATATATATTAATGGAAATAGATGGGATAAAAAGACATACTTAAAAATTGATAAGGATACAAGAATAGATATAATCCACATTATAAATGGAGGATGAAAATACCATTATAAATGTATAGGCGATATTAAAAATATATGGCAACCAACGATTATGAGGTACCAACATTTGAGGATATATTCTATATATCACTCGAAGTAGCCAAAAAGATCCTTAGGGAGAGAGTACGTTTTGACTGTATAGTAGGGATCTCACGGGGCGGTCTAATCCCAACAAGGCTCTTATCAGACTTCCTTACAATCAAGGATATAAGAATTATAAGAAGTATCTACTATACAGGAACAGGGGAGACCCTAGATCGCCCATTAATAGATATATCAACATTGGGAGAGGTAAATGGTTTAAAGGTATTAATCGTTGATGACGTTGCAGATACTGGAAACACATTGATGGAGGTAAAAAATAAAATATTAGATATGGGTGCAAGGCAAGTATTAATAGCAACTTTATATGTAAAACCCTGGAGAAAGGTAGAAATAGATTTCTACGCGAGAGAAACAGATAAATGGATTGTCTTTCCATGGGAGATAAAGGAGGTTATGGAGGACCTCATAAATAAGGGAAAGATAGGCCCCTTACTCAAAAAGGTTATGGGGAGGAGGGATTTCAATGAGATTATGGGGATAATATATGATAAAAGATGAATATACTGGATATATAATTGCTGTTGTAAAGCTAAAAGATATTGAAGAGTTAAAGAGATTGCCGGGAGATCTAAAGATAATCCTAGACTATAGGGACATCCCCTCTAAGGAGTATTTATTAGCTGCACTCCATAACTTCCTAGAAACGAACTATTTAAAGGATAATTGGATAAGAGATGATGTATATAGATTCCTAGCCTTCATATATAGAGAGACACAGATAGATAAAATTATAGATAGAGTAAAGAATATTATAGACCCTGTTGCAATAATCATAGTTAAAGATGGTAAAGATAAACCTCTAGATATAGATAAAGAGATGATAATTAACCTCAAAAGTTCGTTTGAGGGAATCGATGAACTAGCTATATTTAGACTATACCTTGAGAAAGAGAGGGGAAGATTTTAGGGACCAAGCAACTCCCTCTCTACACTTAATATGCCCTCCCTACCTATAAGTGAGACCCCAGTTACAGGGCCCAACACCTCTATAACAACTATATAATCTGGGTTTTTAAGGTCAACCCTCCTATCGATATATGACGCTACAGACTCAATAATTTCATCCCTCGAAAGAGTTGTATATCTACGTTTTACATCAATTCTATAGGTAGACCCCTCATCAATTCTATCGACTATCTTCTTCGCCACCCTAGAAAACTCGTCTAAAGATGTCTTTACATTAAATTCAATTGGTATAACCCTCTTCACATCCCTGAATTGCCATGGATTCTTCTTAACCATATCTCTAAGTAGATATGGAACTCTATATGGATCTAGAGATGTATATGCCAACAATACACCGCTTATACCACTAGCCCAAACCTTAGGCTGTGAATCTCCAAGATCATTCAATGCAGCTTCAAATTCTCTAATAGCGAAGAATTCTCTATTCCTTGGTGAAGTAACTATTATGTTGAAGGGCTTATCCACCTCTAACATTATACATCACAAATAGATTTATATTCAGAAAATTTTATCTAATAAAGATGATAGATAGGTGTAACGAGATGCCACAGGAGATTAAAGATAGGGAGGAGTTCTTGAAGAAGATGGAGTATGCTGAAAAGATAATCGTTGTTAGAAGGCTCCCAAGATATATAAAGATAAAGGCTAGGACAAAGAGGAGACTCTATACGATAAAACTATATGATGAGAAGGAGGCTGAGGAGATCCTGAAACATGCAAAGGTAGATGTTATAGAATATTAACTCTATCAGTGGAAGCCTCCATACGCATGTATGAGTAGTTCACTTAGCCCATGAAATTTATTTTACACTGATATCAAAGCCGAGTATATGAGCCTTCTCCACACATGCATTACATAGAATAGGTAGCTTCTTATCCAAATGTGGGATATCGGGTGAGAAAGCCATTACACAAGTCTCATTTATACAATGGTCTAGACCTATTAAATGACCTAATTCATGAATAAACTCTTTATATAACCTCTCTCTAAATAGGGATAGCCCCTCTTCAGACGCAAGGTTAACTGCATAAGCCAATCTAAAGATTGATATAGCTATTGTCTTCGTAACCATGTGAGTAGCACTAAATATATAGTCACGCCCCTCAATATATAGATCCCTATCGAGGAATATCACATCAACAACATTAGGTTTAGGATTATTCAGCTTTCTAAACCCCTCTATAAGACTCTTAACATTAACTTGACGGCGTCTCTCATTGAAGGCACCAACTATAACTTCATTTGGTAACCTATCAATATTAACCTCAAAGCCATCCCAAAAAAATAGTTTAAACCCAGCCTCAATAACATCCAAGTTATCATTTATAAAAGACTCTGAATCCTCACTCACCCATAGATGGAGGATATATCCATCCCTCATATAAGAAGTTAATACTCAATAGGAGATATTAAAACCTATTAAAATATCCTAGATCTTATATACCTCCCCATGCCTTGGTAGATAGACTTTATATCCACAGCATTCCCTAGCCATCATATCAACATTCAATCTAGACTCTTTATTTCCGTGTACAACAAATATTTTTGGATCGCCATTTAACGATTTCAATATCTTTAGGATACCAATAGAATCTGCATGGGCAGAAAACCTGATATAACGTATATCCGCCATCTTTCTCTCATCCCTTTTAGACTCTAAAAGGCTTCTACCCGGTGAGCCTGGAGCCTGGTACCCTACAAGGAAGATTCTATTCTTAGGATTTTTAATAAGTTTATTTAGGTAATATACTGAGGAGCCGCCTCCAAGCATACCTGCTGGGGCAATTATTAGACATGGCTCCTTTACAACCTCTTTCCTCTCACGCCATCTATATATTTTTCTCGCCTTATCAAATGCATTACGTAATTTCTTAACATCCTTCAAATATCTACCATGGGAAAGAAGCATCTTAGTTACTTCTATAGCCATACCATCCATAACGACCGGATATTCAAACCTATGCTCATACAGTATAAGTAAAATCTCCTGACTCCTCGCCACGGCAAATGCAGGTACTAATACAGTACCTCCATTCTCTATAGTCTCTCTAGCCAACTGGACAAACATCCTCTCAGATTCAAATCTATCGGGGTGACGTGTATCTCCATATGTACTCTCAATGACGACTGCATCAAATTCTTCATCATAGTCTAGATCAGCAGGTGTAAGAAGCCTCGTCTCATATGTATTAATATCACCGGTATATAAGATGGTTTTACCATCAAGCTCTACAACCACTTGTGCACTACCTGGAATATGCCCAGCATCATAAAACTTGATCCCTACATCTCTATATCCATATCTAATTCTATATGACATAAAATTAGAATTCCTCTCCAAATTTAGGAAATCTATATATTCGAACGTTAAATATTCACCGGATAACTTCATAAAGTCTCTAATTAAAATGTCACTTATATCTAATGTTGAATGGGTCAATAGACAGGGCATATTACCTGATACATATAATTGGGGGGATGCACCCATATGATCCAGGTGTGCATGCGATATTATAAATAGATCCAATTCAAATACAGATACTGTCTTTGGAAACTTAGGGATTTTATCAATATCGACTCCATAATCAATTAATATATTTCTCGATCCACTAACTAGATAAGCGGATCTACCCACCTTATCCGGCTCACCCAAGAAAGATAGTTTTACTGCCATCCCCAACACCATATCAAATTTCACTTAAATAACTATTATACACATGAAATATGATTATTTCATATATAGAGTTGGATGGGGTGGATTATATGAAAATATATATTAGAAAGAAGTTTTCGGGAAAGAGGCTCTTCATAGGATTTATGGGGATAGGTGGAACTGGATACTTCACAATAAAACATCTTATAGATAATTTAGAAGGTGTGGAGAGAGTAGGTATAATAGATACTTCATATATCCAACCTATAGCCTCATTTGATGGGGAAAGAGTGAGATTCCCCATCGAAATATATGCAAAGAATGAAGATATATTCCTAAAAATTGATGATGTCCCCAGGGGATGGAGAGGTAATGAACTGATAAAAAACCTCATCAAATATTTTAAGGCTAAGGGTATAGAGGAGATAATATCGGTAGGTGGATTAACTAAAAATCTACAGGAAGATACTTCTGATACGGTAAGGATCGTCTATAACTCCTATTGGAGTAAGAAGACTCCATATAGATTAGCACCAAAAAATTTGAGGATATATGGTCCACTTGCAATGACCCTATTATATAGTGAATTATATAGAATACCCGCCATATCTATATTAGCCTTCTCAAACGATACAATGATTGACCCAATGGCTGTATCACAGGCTATTAACGTATTAAACGAGATGTTTGGGTATAGATTATCAACCGAGGAATTGGTTGAAGCGGCATATCAAATAGATAAGATTATCAGGGGAATCGATGAATATTCAGAAAAAGAGGATAAGAATATCTATACTTGACCCTTCAACTCCCTCATATAATCGTCATAAACCCTCCTGACACGCTCCAGTATAGGACCGGGTTCACCCTCAACCCCATCCTCAGTAACCCTAAATTTATCCATAACTATTA
>DQVL01000036.1 GCA_015661745.1 Thermoprotei archaeon
GATATATCTAATATATGAGAGATACAAATATACTAAAATATCTTAGGGGTTGTATATATACGGGATGAAAACGAATTTTTAAGTTTTATGGGTAAATATATTTGGGGACCGGGGGACCTAGACAGGTATGTAGAGGAATTCACTAAGAAGACAGATGTTGGTATTGAGAAGGGTGCAGACTACTATTTACTTCCATATGCTATAGAGTTTGAGAAGGCCTATCTAGAATATATGACTTATTTAGGGGTCTTAACATATGAGGAGTTGAATAAAGTATGTGGATACCTGGATAGGATAAAATATGACGATATTGATTTGACACAATATGAAGATCTCCATACATATATTGAAGAGAAGATTATTGAGAAATTGGGCAGGAGCCTATATTTATGTAGAAGTAGAAACGACGTAATAATTGCTATCGAGAGACTATATCTAAGGGATATTTTGAAGAAGCTTGTTTCGGATACCTATCTATTATATAATACACTAGTTAAGAAAACCTATGAGACTATTGACGTACCTGCACCTGTCCATACACATTATGTATTGGCTGACTCAATACCATTAGCAACCTACTTCATCTCATACTTGGAGGAACTTAATAGGATAATAGATTTAATACCCCTATTAACAAATATTCTATTTGTATCGCCATTAGGCTCTGGAGCGGTTGGGGGATGCCCTATAAAACTAGATTTTACATGGCTTGATAGAAGACTTGGATTCAACAATAGCCACATTACATCTCTATATGGTATAAACAGTAGAAAGACTCACAACCTAGCTATGCTTACACTATATTCACACTATAGTGGGTTACTAGCTAGAATATCAAGGGATTTAATGAGGTTATCTACACAATATAATATAATTAATCTGCCGAAGCGGTATATCTCTGGAAGCAGCCAATTAATACATAAATCAAATCCCGATATATTAGAATTGATAATCGGGTTGCATACACAAATATCATCTACATTAACGATTTTCTATCAGCACTATGGCGAAGAAAGTGGTTACCAGAGATTCCAACAACAAGATAAATATCTACTGATAAAACATGGTGAAGAACTCATTTTATCAATGAAAATCCTATCTGGTTTATTGAGTGAAATGAGGGTGGCAGAGTCGTTTAATGTGGGATCTGATATCAAATTGACGTGGCTAGCCCATAAAATTTCATGGAAATATAGAGTAGATTATAGAGATATCTATAAATTGATAAAGAACTTATATTTCAAGAACAAATCTTTAGAGATAATTATTCAAGAGATAGCCAGAAAATACTCTATAGATATTGATAGTCTAAATAAGATAGTATTTGACACCCATGATATGAGATATAATTACGCCATATCTGAGGAATATGAGGAACTCATTGGAGATCTAGAGAATAAGATTCTAAGGTTAAAAAAATTGTTGGAGTCTGGATATTAAGAACCTACCTTAAAAGCCAGTAATTCCCTATAAATACGTTTCTTAGACCTGCATCTCTAGCAGCATCAACACATTCCATCATATGTCGATAACTCGTTGTTACTCCATCCCTCATTAGATGGTGGGGTGCGAAAGCAAGTAATATATATGGTATATCGATGTCTCTCTCTGCTATGTATGAGGCTATCCCATATATATCGTCATAGCTTATATAATGAGGGATAACTAAGGTGCTAATAGTTAGGAGTGGATACCCCCTATCACTATAATCAATGGATAAGGCGTAATCAACATTCTCTTTAATCCGTTTTAACGCTTTAAACCCATCTATACCCGTCAAAACACTATATATTTCTGGATAGTAAGCCTTCCAATCAATCTTTATAATTCCGCCTGAGTCATACGAGTATTTAACCATCTTCTTAAATAGCAATGGATTCTCCAGACCATTAGTCTCCCAACAAAGCCGTTTTATTATCCCGGCTTTCCTAGATAACTCGATTATCTCCTTGGAGAACTTTAATGTATATATTGTATGTGGAGTTGGATCGCCCCCGAAGAAGCATATACATGTTACCTTATCATTTAAAGCCATTTTAAAAAGCTCCTTGACATCGACGTAATTCCTATATCTAGGGTCGACAACCATATATTTATGCTCAATATTCTGGCAGAATAGACAGTCTATGTTACATCCACCGAAGAATACAGCTAGGTTATAATATCCATGTTCAACATCCTCTGAAACGGAATATTTGGGATATCCAACCCTATTACTTGCTGGGCATACATGGGCAGCTACACAGTTAGTTGGTATTGGGTCGAGATAATAGTATAGAACTGCTTTGTCTAAGTCTCCCGATATATGAGTGAGTATCCCATCCCTATTCAATATCACTCCACAGTAACCAGATTCTCCAGGCTCTATTGAACATTCATTTACACAGAATATACATCTAACTCCGTCTCCTGAAGAGTTTGGATACTGCTTTAGACCTATTGAACCCCTCCAACTCCCATGGATACCTAGATATTCATCTTTAAAATCTTTAAGTATACAATCCCTACATAGAGATATATATCTAGGAATCTCAATAGATTCGAATCCACAAACCCTACATCTCGCCATCTCCAAAATATAATTTAATTCATAGAGAGAATAACTTATAGAATTAGATCAAGTTATATATTATATAATAAATTGATATCCTATGATGAATATCAGGGAAATAATAGATGATATAGACTCAACCAAATTATATAGGTTATATACATACCTTAGAAATCCCGAGATAAACTATGGAGTCGATAAAATAGTTATAGACGATGTTGATGTAACAAGGCTTCTAGGAAGAGATGAGTATATCTCTACTGATCAATTAATCAAGATATCCGGCCTATCAATTGATGTAATTGAGGAGACCATACCACTAATACATTCACTCCAAAGCATATACAGCTATGATATATCAGTGGAGGAAGAATTTATTGATTTACTCTCGACATATATCGAGGAGATCTATAGATGGAGATCCCAGATAAAAAAGCTTTATAGTGAAGACTCAAGGAAGAAGAATATTCTTCTTCTAATACCATCAGAGAAACAATTCTCTAATGTAAGAGGGAATTGGAGGGACTGGATCTGGAGTGAAAAAACATATACTGGCGTTGAGACACCAACATTTGAGGGCTGGATAAATGACATTCTAAACCTCTCTGAAACCCTAAAGTCTGAGGGGGTAAATACAATTTTAGCTGTAGATAGTGATGGTGCTGATCAAGTAATGGAAGTATATAAAGACGACATAATACAGGTTGATATACCTCCAAACCTCCCTAAAATTGGGTATGTAAGAGACCAGAGCCTGACATGGACTAGAGAGCCTATCATAGGATCTATGGCACTCAATATTAGACGTGGAGAAGAAGATATAATTATAAAAGTATATAGGGAAATTGGTTTAAACCCTATATATAAAGTTGGATGGGAAGTCCTGAACAATAGGGTTGTAATGCCATATCTAGAAGGGGGAAACTTTATAGTGGTGGATGGAGATGGATATCAAGTCATATTTACTGGTGTAGGGGTTAGAGGATCTAACCATGCAACATTCAAAGCATTGTCGAGGATACTCCCCTCAAATATAAAGATATATGGTGTTCCTATATCAGCCTATATCAGGAGGTGGAGGGATGGAGCGGTTCACCTCGATGTTGTCATGATGTATTTAGGTGAATTGAATGGTGTTAAGACGCTAATCCTAGATCCATCTAGAATGTCACTATATTCATTCCTAGAGTATATCCCCGAGACAAATATGTTTAAACTTAGGAATGGATTGACGGTGTTTAAGGAGTTGGGGATTGAGATCGATGAACCACCGAGAGAATCCTCGAGTAAAGTTACGATGGTTAATGCTTTGAACTTGGGAGGAGGGAAGATTCTGGTTGATAGATACAATGGTGATGTAAATAGATATCTTAGAAAATATGGTGTAGACATTATTGAAGTTGATATCCCACATATAGAGGCTGGCGGTGGAGGAATTAGATGTGCATCCAAAGAGTTATGGATATGACATCTTGATAATCATAGTGGGAAAATTAATACATATCAAGAAATAATTCATTAGTTATATGAATATAGATACATTCTACCATGAGATAGATAGAGTGGATAATAAACTTATAGATGAAGTTAGAGAATTTCTTAGACAACCTAGTATATCCGCAACTGGTGAGGGAATAGAGGAGACAGCCCGTTTTCTAAGAGATTTTATAATTGATAGATTAGGTGGGGAAGCACAACTCCTAAGATATGGGGGCCATCCAATTGTATATGGATATGCAGGGGATGATGATTATAGCGGGATCTACTATGGAATGTATGATGTTCAGCCGGTAGAGCCGCTGGATAAATGGATATCTCCCCCGTTTGAAGCTAAGATAGTTGATGGGATGATTATTGCTAGAGGTGCATTCAATACAAAGGGGGCATTAATGAGTACTTTACTCGGTCTAGAGAGATATCGTATGACTTATGGGGAACTACCGATGAAAATATATTTTCTTATTGAGGGAGAGGAGGAATTAGGTAGTCCCTCAATGCCTAAAGCTGTGGAAGATATGAAGGAGGAACTCGCCAAAGCTGAAACCACATTATTTACAATACCTACAGAATTTGTTAGGGGGAAGCCATCGATTATTCTAGGGAATAAGGGCATACTCTTTATAGATATTAAGGTTAAAACAAGTGAATATGACGTACATAGTAGTTACGCAAGGGGACTATATAATCCAGCTACAATATTGTCAAAGATAGTGGAATCACTTATAGACCCATTTAAAGGCCCTAAACCAGAATGGTTATATACAGGTTTTAGGAAACCTAGGGAGGAAGAATTTAAGTATATCCATGATATTATTGAGGCGATGCCTCCAAACCAGCTTAAGGAGGTATATGGAATATATCGATTTAGATTTGAAGATATTGAGAAACTTGTTGAGGAGATAATTTTTTATCCAAGTATAAATGTAGATGGTTTATGTAGCGGCTACTGCGGAGAAGGAACTAAAACCATAGTTCCATCATCTGGTATACTTAAAATCGATTTTAGATTGGTCCCCGATATGGATCCTGATACCATATACAAAAAATTTGTTGAACATATAGAGCAACTAGGGTTAAAAGATTTTGTTGAGGTTATACTTAGGGATAGCTATACATGGAGCCAAACCTCACCAGACTCCCTATCAGCAA
>DQVL01000056.1 GCA_015661745.1 Thermoprotei archaeon
GAATATATTTACATCTAGTATTTACCACGTAAACACCCGTCACGATTGATGAGGCCTCCCCAGTTCCATGCTGGCTTCCCACCAATACTTCATCCGAGGATTCGAGGGTTTCATAAATCCTAGGTTCATAGGAATATTTAAACCATCACCTCTATCCCCTCCCATTCGGAAGGAGCCTTGCAAAAAACAAGAAGATAAAATATTCTATCATTAGATTATCTCTATATATGAAGAAGGTTAGGATCATTAGGAATATCGATGTTAAAAATATTTATATAGGTCCACCCAAGGGGCATAGACATCTAAGACTCTTGATAGACTTGGGTGGTGAGGCTATAGTCTTCCAAGAAGCTACTATAGCGGCTATAGTGAGGGGATACATAAACATTAAAACCCATCCAATAAAGAAGGCGGTGAAGATGAAGATGCATATATTAGAAGATAGGAAGAGGGAGTACTCAAGATATCAACAGCTGGAGGAGGAGATCGATGACGAATCAGTTATTAAGGAGATAACAAGATATATCGAAGATACTTGATATATGAGAGTTGAATCTCTATATCGACTATTTAGAAACTGACTATGGCAATCACCATTGAAAATTTTCAATCATATTTAGTCTGTTTTTAACGGATCCCAGGTATTATAACAAGTTTAAACATGGTATATGGATTCTCCATAGCTATACAACTCCACCAATCTCTCTACACATATTTTTTATGGTTTATAACCGCTGAAACTCATGTAGAACCAGCTTCTTAAGAATATTGAAGGGTAGACCGGAACTCTCCAAAATTATTTTATGGAATTTATAGTCGTCAAATTCATCTCCAAGAACTTCTTTAACCTCCCTCCTCATTTTAGAGAATAGATGCCTCCCCAGTAGATAGGATAGTTGATACCCCGGTGATAAAATATATCTTTTGACCTCCGCCTCAGCAGCCGCTCTATCCATACCAGTCTCCCTAACTAGCATCTCAACAGCCTCTTCAAATGTCATCTCCCTCCTAGAAAGTCTTACATCAACAACCACCCTTACAGCCCTCCATATCGAATCTAATACCTGGACAAACCTATGTTTCGATGTATCGTCATAACCATATTCCTTCATCAGATCCTCACAATAATGGGCCCAACCCTCTACAAATGCTGTATCGATACTGATTAGCCTCGGTAGATTTTTATGTATGGTGGCCCAAACCATCTGGAGGTGATGCCCTGGATAAGCTTCGTGGACGGTTGTATTGGATATACTATAGATGTTATGCCTCTTAAAATCAGATTCTTTAGAGGGTCTAGTCACTAGGTATATCCCCTCCTTCCTATCTTCATAGGGAGCCGGCCCTATATATGCAGCGAAGGGTATGACTGGAGCCATGAATGGAGGTGTCTCCAAAACCTTTATATTCTCTCCTTCAGGGACTGGGGCGATCCTCTTCTCTATGATGAAGGCTCTAGCCCTCTCTATACTCTCCTCATATAATTTAATTATCTCATTAAAGTCTCTAGGATAGTCCGACTCAACAATCTCCCTCGCCTTCTCAACATCTTCTACACCCACTATCTCTTTAGAGAGTTTTCTAGCCTCCTCCTTAAAATGTTTGAGGTATCTAATGCCTAACTCAAGAATCTCATCGCTGGAGATACCTAATCCACGTATTTTCAATAGTTTCTCAAACAATTCTGGACCGATACGATATTCATCAGAGGCATCTCTTTTAATATCCTCCAACCAATTAATATATTCTTCAACCTCATCCCTCAGGATATCATGGATACGCCACATCCTCTCAATATCCTCGTTTTCACCGGTTATTGACTGGGAGAGATGTATAAGGAACTCGATTGATGGGGTGAGTTGCCTAGATATCTCTATACCTATATCGATATACTTCTTAACAGGCTCTATTAAGACCTCCATACTCCTCCTAAGATATTCTGGGGCTCTCTCCAATCTACCAACGATAGACTTTAACCGAATAGGAAAAGGTGCAAAATCCCTTCCAAAGAGTATAAATATTGAACTGCTTATAGTACTTGGGGCTGAGGGATACTTCGCCCATAACCTCCATTCATACATCTGGAACTCCCAGAGCTTAATCGACCTCTCCACAAGCTCAACATCAATCCTAGCGTTAAACGATAGCCCAGATAAATCATTCTCCTTAAAGCCTTCATACCACTCTTTAAACTCTTTAATAAATTTCTCCTCCTCCCTAAATCCTTCCCAGCCTCCCTTCGGAAGGAGATGATCATATTTATGTATGCCTAGATATGTAGCTGCTAAAGGGTTAATCTCAAAATATTTATGGATATACTCCTCAATACCTTGATAAAAAACCTCTTCCAAACTCATTTGAAACCATATTAAAAATTTGATATCGACATTTAAATAATGGGTTATACACAGCTCTAGACAATATACAGCATTATTTTAGAGATATCCACTTTATATCTCATAAATAAGGTGTCAAGACCATCTTATAATCAATTTCCTAAATAGCCTAAGAATGGCTGTGGGAGAAATATAATAGAATATACTTATAATTCAGATATGGATTACCATAATTTTTTGTGTAGACTTAGTTTTTATATGGTTTGTAGACAACTTATATGTGATGAGTTATGTATTCAGTATCCGTATACGGAAGGAGTTAAAGGAGATGATGGATAGAATCGGTATCAACTGGAGTGAAGAAATCAAGAAGTTTTTGGAGGAGAGGGTTAGGGAGGAGTTAAGGAAGATGTTACTAGATGATGCCAAGAGGTTTAGGAGTGGATTAGGTATTGCCAGTCCAGTATCAGCAGATGAATTAATTAGGGAGGATAGGGAGCATGTCCATTGAGGTTGGGGTCTTCGATTCTTCCGTCCTAGTCGCCCTCATAACCCCTGAGGAGTATAGTGATTGGGTTGATAAGGTATTTATGGAGACTAGGAATTGGGTATCCCTAGACTAGATAATACATTTAATATAAGCTTATCGAGAACATACCATTGACACAATAAATCCATATTTACAATAGATGACATGTTACGAGCCAACATAAAGTTTATAATGGTTTCCCCACGGCATACCATAGCAATATCACTATCTTACTATATCAACCTCCATTAAACCGATTCTAGGCAATATAGATCTGTACCAATAGACAGTATTTATCAAAGTAATA
>DQVL01000055.1 GCA_015661745.1 Thermoprotei archaeon
CCCTTCATCCTATAGAATCTAATAATTACATCTTTCATAATCTTATTCCATGCAGTACCTATATGTGGGATATCACTCGATGGATATGGTGGACCATCTAAAAAATAATATTTAGGCTTATCCCGATCCATCCTAATCTTTTCATATATCTCATTGTTTATCCAATACTCAAGTATCTTAGGCTCAAAATCCTTGGGGGAATATCTCTTGTCTAGAAGCCCTACATACCTGTTTACATCAACACCTTTCATATTATAAAGGTATAGTAATTATAAACAATATAATATTATCTATTCAAGACCTAATCACGTGAACTACTCCAGTCCTGAGGAAGGGGTATCTCCCGTTCCATTCTGGCTTCTCACCAATACTTCATCTGGTGGTTCAGTCGGTTCACACCCCCACATATCCCCACCCATTCGGAAGAGTTCTTGCAAGCAACGGAAAGATAAATGGAGTAAATATTTTAATGGAGAGCAGCACTATACCATAGTTAAACCCTCTCTTTAAGGCTCTACCGTGATATATATCCTTCTATTACGTCTTCCCTTACTCTCGTATTTCAAAAATTTTATCTCTCCAATCTCACTAGTGTCTTTGACATGGGTCCCACCATCAAACTGGATATCTATATCCCCGATTTTGACGACTCTAAGGGGTCCAGTCATATACTTCTCATATTTTTTAAAATCTGCAACTCTAAATAGATCTTTCATCTCTCTAGCCTCCTCTGGAGTTACAAAGAATGTCTCTACCCTATATCCCTTAGAAGCAACTCTATTAGCCTCTTCAACAATCTCGAGAGCTACTTCCTTATTCATCTCTTCAGCGGGGAAATCAATCCTCGCTCTATCCACATATATTTGCGACCCAGTAATTAAGTAACCAGATTTTTCATACATGACTGCACTAATGATATGTAGACTAGTATGTAGCCTCATCACCCTATATCTACGGTCCCAGTCTATAACTAATTCGAGTTCATCACCTACAGAGACATCTAGGGGTCTATCTGGGACATGAACTATTAACGAGCCATTTCTATATGACTTTTTAATCACCTCCTCAACATTCCCTATTATAACATATCCAGTGTCAAATGGTTGGCCTCCACCGCCTGGGTAGAATATAGTCTTATCGGTAGCGAATCCATCATCTAATAGACTAATTACTTTAGCCTTAACATTCTTTAGATATGAATCAACCCAGTAAAGGGGTTCTGTCTCCATATATAAATCATTATACGACCACACTATATTACCTTTATAGTTGATGGAGATGTGTGATGAAGATAATAAGAGATATTATAGAGGTATTTAGAGACACAAGTGAAATAACCAAGATACATAAAGATCGGTATGGTAACGGCAGTATATTCATAAAATTATATATAGATGTAGATGAAGCTTTAGATAGGCTAACCACGCTATTCAAGAAATATATGGATAATAGTGAGTTAATAATTGCAAAAATATCATCTGGAGAATTTATCGATATGGGTTATAAAACTATTGATATATTAGATGGCTATATCATGGAATACTACGACTATACTGGGAAAAGCCATTTATATATAAGGATCTATAGTTTACGGGATGATAGGATGGGTTGGACATCTCTATATATAGATTGGTCTATAGACTCTCCCTGGTGGCGTTGACCCCCCATTTAAGAACGAAATTAAGTTTATATCCACAATATCTACATCTACCATAGTCATCAATATTAAAGGATTCTATGTAAAAGCCATATCTATCAACAACTTTCCCCCCACATCCTGGGCAATATGTATCCTCCAATGGATGGCCCCATACATTACCTATATAAACATATTTTAACCCAAATTCCCTAGCTTTATATGCATATTTCTCAAGTAGATCCACTGGAGTATGTGGAACATCCATCATCTTATAGTCGGGATGGAACCTCAGTAAATGGAATGGAGTCTCTGGACCCATGTCATCATAGATGAATCTGATTAACCTCATAAAGCTTGAGTCATCGAGACCCTCTTTAACAGGAACCACCAAGTCTGTGACCTCAATGAAGATTCCCTTCTCCTTCATAATCTTTAGCGAGTTAAAAATGTCTTCTGCATCCCTAACCCAAATATATTTTCTGTAGAAACTTGCATTACCATGACCCTTAAAATCGACGGTAGCTGCATCTAAATATCTACCTATCTCATCCAGTGCTTCACCAGTCATGTATCCATTTGTAACCCAAGTATTAAATAGACCGTTTTTATGGGCGAGCCTCATAACATCTATTGCATACTCCGCAAATATAGTAGGTTCATTATATGTATAGGATATCCCCTGTGCATTATGCCTAAGGGTATACTCAACTACATATTCTGGAGGTGTATAAGGCTCTTCAACCTTCCTCCTCTGACTTATATCCCAATTCTGACAGTACATACATGCATAATTACATCCAGCTGTTGCAATAGAAGATACATATGTACCTGGCATAAAATGACTGAGAGGCTTCTTCTCTATAGGGTCAATATTTATAGTTACCAATCTACCATAGTTCAAGGCATAAAGCTTACCATCTATAACTTTCCTAACTCCACAGAAGCCTATTGAACCCTCTGGAATCCTACAGTGTCTACTACATAGATAGCAGTGTACTCTTCCATCATCCCTCTCCC
>DQVL01000086.1 GCA_015661745.1 Thermoprotei archaeon
AGATAGTCCCCAATTTTTAGAAAGATATCTCTACAAAATACATATGATGCTTAATTAATACGTTAATAAACTATAGATACATTAAAATATTTACTCTAACCTTATATTGACAAACCCTAGATTTTATTTGCTTGAGATGAGTCTTAAAATACCTATTATCCTGGGTACTGCGAGAGTGGGTAGGAGATCCGAGAAAGTTGCTAGATACATGTTGGGAGTCGCTAAGGAATATGGTTTAAATACATATTTGATAGATGTTAAAGACTTTATAATTGGATATACAGACGATAAGCTATCTACAGAGGCAGCCAAGAGATATAAAGAACTTATGAGGGATATAGATGGATTGATTATCGTTACACCTGAATATAGCCATGGCTTTCCGGGTGAGCTTAAGATATTGATGGATACAATATATAAAGAGTATTATCGACGTCCACTCGGTATAGTGGCTGTATCATCGGGTAGGGGTGGTGCAAGAGCGGTTGATTCGATTAGAACTATAGCTATAGATCTAGGCTTTGTACCTATTAAACAGGCTCTATACTTTGCTCCTGTTGATGAGATTTTATCCGATGACTCTAGATTGGTTAGAGAGGAATTTAGATCTAGTATAGACAGGTTTATGAGGGAGCTCATATGGTTTGCAGAGACACTTAGATATGGTAGATTAAATATTAAAGAGTAGATATCCACCTAATCCTTTCTAAGTAGGTATATCCCCAGCCTAGTGGGTATAACATATACTCTCCATCCAACCCTCTCAGCTTCATCAATAAACTCCTTTGGTGGTGGTGGGAAGAATGCATTATGGAAAGTGAGTATTCCATCGTCACCAGTCTTTCTATAAGCTTCTTCAAGAACCAGTGGGTATTCAGACTTACTTATATCTACAAAGATAAAATCAAGTTTAGAGTCGTATTCCCTAAGTATCTTTAATGAGTCGTCAGATATAACTGTATATCTAGTCTTCTTTACACCTGATTTATTAAGTATATCCATTAATTCAAGGCTATATCTATATTGCATCTCTATAGCTGTCAACTCCGTATACTTACTAGGTATATCCTCGAGTGCATATAAAATCCATAGTGTTGAATATCCAACTCCAGAACCCATCTCAAAAACTTTAAACTCATCCCTTTCATACCCAATAGATAATATGATTGTATATAGTGCAACTCCATCTTCAAAACTTATATTTGGTATATAATATTCCCTAGACTTATATTCACACTCCTCCAACAGCTTAAATCTATCCCTCCAAATATTTATATCGAGCCTCATCAACAAATAGATAATTAAAATCTCTATAACGTATAAAGATATCCAAGGTTTTATTTTACAACTTATTTTAAATCATTTGATGTGGGGATGGATAAAGACTCTATACGTAGGGAAGTATATAGAAGACTTATTGATGAAGGAGTCTCTAAACCCCCATACCCTATAGAGGGTCGAATCCCAAATTTCGCCGGTGCTGAGGAAGCTGCCTCCAGACTTACCAGGTTAAAGAAGTTCTTAGAAGCCGATGTTATAAAGATTAATCCAGATAGTCCACAGAGGCCAGTTAGATATATGGCTCTATCTATGGGGAAGAAGGTTGTCATGCCAACTCCTAGGATAAAGAAGGGCTTCATATTTTTAGATCCAGATAAAATTAGAGATATAGGTTTCGCATCGACAATCAGGGGAGCCTTTAGACTAGGGAAGATTATGGAGGTGGAGGATCTCCCAAGAATTGAATATATTGTAGAGGGGTCAGTAGCTGTATCCCCCGACGGCTCCCGACTTGGTAAGGGAGAGGGATATGCAGAACTTGAATATGCCATTCTATTGGAATATGGTAAGATAGATTATGATGTTGAGATCGTTACTACAGTCCATGAGCTTCAAATAGTCGATTATATACCTAGGGATGTATATGATGTATCGATAAACTATATAGTGACACCTAGAAGGATAGTTAGATGTAAATCAATGTATAGACCGAACGGGATTATATGGGATGCCCTTGATAAAGAGAAGATTATGGAGATCCCAATATTAAAGAAGCTGTGGGAATCGAGGCATAAATGACTTATATATACATAAACTGTTTAAGATGTTTCTCATATAAACTATTAATTAGTATACAGGTGGTGAGATGAATCGGAGGAGGTTCCTAACGGTATTAGGGGGAGGGGCTATAGCTCTGGCGGCAGGCTACTTCATATACCAAGGTTTTATAGGCGCTCCATCGAGGGAGCGTAGGCTAGCTCTATACTCATGGGAGGAGGAGGTCTTCTTCGACCCCCCAATCACCTATGGTGACAAGGAATATGATAATATAGTTGATTTATTTAGGGAATTCTATCCAGATATTGAACTCACTACATCATACTATGGTGATCAAGATAGGATGACCGCTGATCTATTGGCAGGCAAGAAGGTTGATGTGATAGCTCCTTGTATAGACTATATACCAGTATTATATGAGAATAACCTTCTTGAGGAGATTGATACAGGTATGATGGAGAATTGGGATAAGATGTTTTCAGTTCTTAAAGATATTACTGGAGTTAGGATCGAGGGTAAAGTAGTATTTATACCTACAAACTATGGTACAGAGGCTATTGATTATAGGAAAGACCTCTTCGATGCCAATGGTCTAGAGTATCCTGAGAGCTGGCTCGATTTCTTCCAGCCATGGAACCTAGGGTTTGACAAGCTCGATAATAAGAGACGTATCCTGATGCCGGATGACTATAAAATTGGTGTTGCAATGGCTGCATTAGCACTTGGATATAATTTAGATAGGGATAACGATGGGCTATGGGAGTTAACCGATGAAGAACTTCAAAATTGTAAAGAGTTATTGATTGAGCAGAAGCCATATGTACTTAGATATAGTGAGGAAGTCGATTCTGATATGCCTACATTAATGGCTGGTGGAGACATCTTCATGAGTCTGGGATGGGCACCGGAGACTCTTGAGCTACGAGATGAAGGATATGACGTGGTATACCTACTTCCTAAAGAGGGGCCCCTAGTCTTCCTATGTGGAAACTCTATTGTAAAAGGTACAGAGAACTATGAAGATGCGGTTAAGCTAGTCGATTTCTACGCTGGACCCATTATACAGAGATACTTTGCCGAGGAGTATTGGTATGGAATATCTAATGAGGAAGTAGTTAACGAGTTGAAAGAGGATAACCCTGAACTCGTCGAGGCATTACTACTTGATAAGCCTACCGAGGCATTGGCACAGGGACACTTCGAATATCCATTTAAGGAGGGGCAGGAGGAGCTATGGAGCCAAGTATGGGATGAAGTATTATCTGCATAACAATATAGTTTTA
>DQVL01000148.1 GCA_015661745.1 Thermoprotei archaeon
AGATATGAAGATTGAGGATATTCAAGACTCTATAAGTATCTATGAATTGGGTAGTATATTTAATAGACCCTCTATAGCTAGTGTCTCGAGGGAGGAAATCCTCCTATTAATAAAGAGTATCTCACATAAACTTAGAGATGAAATCGATGAGGTTGATATTGATAGGGTGGTGGAGGCATATATAGATGTATATGGAGGTTCCACATTTCTAGACCCGTCTCTTAAGATGTATTTAGAGCCTGAGACTCCATTGGATGTGTATCCAATAGTAGACTATAAATCTTTACTTGAATCGTTTGATCTGGATATCCTTGCAGGGTTAGACTCGAGTAGCCATAGCCCTAGGGGGCATGGAGACCCATTATATCTACTTGTTAATGTAGGCTTTAACATATGGAGTCCTGCCTTAGATACTACTAGGGATAGGGGTTACATACCATATTTTGTATTAATCAAAAATTATGAGTTGGATCTAAGGGCTATAGAGAAGTATGTTGAGCAACTCTCTATCAAGGCCTTCATAGAATATCTTGTTGATTTGAAGAATGATCTGGGTGCGAGAGACTTATATATATTATTTGACGAGAGTTTCAACCTAGGATATACATATTCATTTGCTAAAGAACTTAGGGATCTATTTATTGAAATGTATAAGGACCTATTTAGATTTCTCGACTCAAATAAGGTTTTATATTCAGGTGTATTCTATTCAGGCTCAACATTGATCTCTAAAGTTTTGAAGAAACAAGGTATTATCGATTATGAGGTTAGAGATAGGGTTGTTATGGATAGATATTTAGATGGAGGTAGTCATAGCCAAGTATTCCATATACATTCGGATGCACTTGAGGAGCATGGCTTAGACATATATACCGTCTATCTAAAAGTCTCAGATTATAATGTCTTGAGGATTGAATTCCCCTCAAGGATATATAGGAGTGGGAGATATATCGATGTCATTAGAGCTATATACCTCGATGCTATCCGTGGAGATGGCTATCCATATCTACTCGGCAAAGCCCATGAAAGCTGTGTATTGAGGGGTGATATACGGAGATTTATCGAGATCGATGTAGCCAATGTATTATGGGGGTCATATATTAAATCTATAAGTGGTAAGAATATTAGGAAGTGGAGGCGGATAATCTAATGCCTAAGAAGATTGATATAGAGAGATATAAGGGTTTTAATGAGCTGGTCGTTGGAGAGACTATGGAGGTAGATGTAAATCATATATCGATATATATATCTAGAGAAAAATTTGGTAGGGTCAAACCAGGTACATTCCTTATAGTAGTATCTGATGAAGGGGGTTTGATTGGTGTAGTCGGGACTAAAGTCTCGAAGACTAAGTATGGAGGGGAATTCATATCTATATTTCTAAATTATGGTGATGATGCTAAGAAGATGTATGGAGATCTTGAGAATGAATATGTCTATACAGTTGATTTAATACCTATATATGAAGTCGATGTAGATGGGTATATAAAGCCTTCATTCACAATATTTGTTAAGCCTCACCAACCAGTATATCTACTTGAAGACTATGATATTAAAAATTTGGTTTTTGATGGTATGCTAAACCTTAGTTTCCTTCTATATATCAAGCTGGATGACTATATACTATGTAGAAACCTGTTTCAAGTTATATATGATATTGTCAGGGATGAAGTCTCATTAGATGACTTACTATATCAATTTCTTCAATATGCATATAGAAATGGTTCCTCCCTCGATATAGTGGTGAATATATTTAAGGAGGTGGTTGGAAACCTTGATCAAGGGTAGGGTCATAAATTCATCTATTGATAGGGGTATCGATATAATCCTTTTGGATACTTCAGATATAGAATCTGTTGAGATCGGTAAATTGGCTGTCATCGATGGAGGTAACAAACTCTATTTATGTGTAGTGGATTCCCTAACATATAGTATAGATCGGGGGGTTGAGAAACTCTATAATGAATTGGAGGGCTCTAAATATATAGATAGTCTGATAAAGTTTGTTAGGGATAACGCCTCTAAACACATCATTAATTTAATACCTTTAGCCGAGAAATGGAAGGGTGGATCCAATATTATGGAGGTTGTGAGCCTCCCTTATATAGGCTCTACATTATATCATGATCAGTTTCAAGGTCTAAAAGAGTTTTATGGTGAGGCTGACTACAAAACTTCATACCCAGTTGGATGGGTAGAATCTATATTTGGAGATAGATTCCCTGTATCGATTCCCCTCGATACACTATATAATCTAAGCTTTGGAGTATTTGGTAAAGCAGGTACTGGAAAGACTTTCCTAGCTAATCTATTAATTGCATATACAGCTCTATACAATAAATATAGAGATATAGAGTATTTCGGTGAAGGAAAAATATCTATGTTGATATTTGATACACAAGGTGAGTATAGCCAGAGCCTCCTAGATGATAGGGGTGTGGAGGTTGCTGATGGTGCATGTAAATTTATAAATAGTGTGTCAGATGGAGTATTCACAATCTATGCTCTAGACCCTGACATCGTAAAAAATTATATGTATATATCATTAAGGATACCTTTGAAGGGGCTTTCAATAAGTGAGTTGCTTAAGATGTTTAGTGGTATACAGTTCTCACCAGGGTTCATTGATAATCTAAGATATATAAAGGATTCGGCTGAGAAGGCATTGGAGAGTTTGGGATATGAATTTTTATCTAAGGATATGTGGATACTACCCCTCCTATACGATATTGATTCGGTGGATCTTCTTCTAAATATCCATAGGCTATATGACATATTCGATTTTAGACGGGATGATCTAAGGGAATTGAGGGATGCATTGTTGGAACTACAAGAGAGTTTCAATAGTGCCATCTCTAGGGATAAAGCATTGTATTCAGCTATGCAGGCTGGTAAGAGACGTCTATCCCCTCTATTAAACTATCCAATCTCCTTTAAGAAAGCTGATCTAAAGAAGTATATTGAGATTGTGGATAAGCTGATTGGTGGTGACAGTATAGCTATTAATATGGGTGGTAAATATGGTAGGAATCCACTTATTTATATGGCTATAGCAAATTATCTAGGTGAGAAGCTTATATCTAGAGTTGATGAACAAGTCTCCAAGGGAGAATATAGTTTAAAGGGTAAGATAGTGATATATCTCGAGGAGGCCCATAGATTCCTCGGTAAAGACTTGTCATTTGATAATCCATTTGGTAGAATTGCTAGGGAGTATCGTAAATATGGTTTGATAGTTATACCTATTGATCAGAAGCCTAGAGAGTTAGATCCCGATGTAGTCTCGATGTTATGGAGTAAATTTATATTTAATCTTGAGGATGAGAGGGATGCAGATGTCGCAACTGCTGGTCTACCTATGAAGAGGAGGTTTAGAGATCTAGTTATCCGACTTCCTAGAGGAAGCCTAGTATTCTATAGTGGATTACTGAGGAATCCAATTGTTATGAAGGCTATAAATATATTGGAGGATAAGATTCCAGTCAGGGGTTTAGAGGTAGAGACTATATATAATAAAGTGGCTAAGATGGATGAGGGAGGTAGAGGAAAAGAGTTTGCTGAACTATCTGTATATAGCTATATCGAATCGAAGATGGAGGCTCTGAATAGGTTTCGGGGAAGTAGATTTTTAGAACCTTAATATAAAAGTTTTTAAGTCGTTTCCTGAATAGATAAACTTGAAAATGTTAATATAAATATCTAGGTCTGTCTTTAATGGGTGGTTGAATGAGATTTATCCATCTATCTGATCTACACCTAGGCTATTATCCTAAGGGTGTAAAGGTGAATCCTGGAGTTGTTAGAGATGGTTTATATGGTCTTAGGAGGCTGATTAACAACAAGACTCTTGAGAACTTTGGTAGGGCCGTGGAATACGCCATCGATAAAGATATTAAGCTATTTCTATTGGCTGGAGATATATTTGAGGATGTGGATTCAAGCCTCCAATACTCTAAGAAGCTGGGTAAATATCTTGAGGAGCTTGTTAGGGAGAATATATATATTGTTGCTATTGCTGGGAATCATGATGCAAAGGTTAAGGTTATGAAGAGGGCTTCATTAACACTATTCTCCAGTGGGTTAAGTAGCTATATAAGGTATGTAGATGTATATTCAACTAGTGATCTACAAAGCTTTAGAAATGGATATACACTTGATTATAAAGATTTAGATGTATCTATCGTACCTCTTCCATATATATATCCGGAGGAGGGCTGGAGAAACCTGGTCAGGAGCTATATTGAGAGGAGTGTATCAAACTCTAAATATAGATATAAAGTTCTTCTCGCCCATGTACAGGTTGATAGGGTTAGATACTCAAATATGTATAGTGATAGCTGGGAGGAGATGATACCGATAGATACATTACTTCTTACCGATATTAGACATGACCTATTCGACTATGTAGCCCTAGGCCATATCCATCTTATGCAGAAGGTTGTTGTAGATAAAGTTTACTACTCAGGCAGCCTAAATAGGTTGAGGTTTGATGAGGCTCTAGACGATAAATACTTCCTCGATGTAGAGTTGGACGGTAGCGTTAAAGTAAATCCTATAAAGGTTGATCCAATTAAAATGTATTATGTAAAGCTTAATCTAGATGATTATGACTCTATAGATTCAATTATAGATTCAATAGCTGGTGAAGTATCTAACCCGAGAGAGTCACTTGTAAAAATTAAGTTTGTATTTATCAATAGAGACCGATATAAAAGGCTTAAAGATAAGGTTATCACTAAGATACCTGATTACCTCTTCTCATCCGGTATATACGGCTATAAAATAGAGTTTAAACATCTAGAGCCAATATACTTGGAGAGATCTTCTGTGAGTGGTGATACACTAAATATAAAGAGGGAGTTGAGGGTTGAGGCGGCCCTTAAACAATATATTGATGAAAGATTTTCGGATAGGGATGAGGCTTATAGGGATAGACTCTATAAATTAGCGATTAAATATCTTGAGGAGGTGGGTTGAAATGCCAAAGCTTAAAATTGAGAAGATCTCTGTTGAAAACTTTGGGTCTTTCGGTAGCGCCTCCCTAGACTTCTCAATCCTTAAATATCCAGTTATAGTCCTAGGTGATAACGGGGATGGAAAGACTGTATTCTTCGTAGATAGCATTACATATGCATTCTTTAAGGATGCATATGGATCTGGAAATATATCGAGAAAAACTGTAAGTAGATTTCATAGTGGTGATAATGTAAAGGCATTGGTTGAGTTGGAGTCTGATGATGGAGCCAGTTTTGTAGTGGTTGATAAGAAGGTCTATGAATCAGATAGAGGGATTCAATATCCAAGTATTAAGGATTTGACTGGGCATACATATGATACACTCCTCTCTACATATATAGTTAGGCAGGGGAAAGTCTCAGACTTTATAGAGGACACGTCAAGTAATAGAAGGAATCTACTTCTACGTCTCCTCGAGCATAGATTTGATAAGGCTCATGAGCTAGTTAAAGCTGGGTTGAATGAATTTCGGGATAGGATGGAATCTATTAGAAGTACACTTAAATGGATTGAGGGGCAGTTTATAGCATATGGGATAGGTGAGGTTAGTGAGGAGGCGATAGATGCAGAGTTGAATAGTCTAGAGAAGAAGAGGATAGAACTAAGAAGTAAATTGGAGGATTTGAATAGGAGGCAGGAGTCGATCCAGAGAGATATAGAGGATTTGATAAAGGAGATTGAGAACACTAGGTCAATACTTGAAATATTTGATAAAGTTGAAAAGTTGTCTAGGGAAATTAGAGATTTAGAGGATGAAATATCCCTCTTCTATAGATACCCTGATAAAACCGATGATTCGATATTGGAGACACTATCTTCAAAGATTGATGAGTTGATTAAGCAAGATACTAATAAAAATAGGTGGATTGAATATTCTAAAGAGTTGAATGAAGCATTAGAGAGTTTCAAGAGGGAATTTAGTGGGGTAGACTTTAGTGTACTCGATGTACTGAGGAAGCGTCTAGACTCATTTAGGGAGGAGAGGGGTAAATTATCTAATGCAATAAATATGTATAGAGAGAGGATTGATAAGTTAAGTCAGGAAGTATCCGAATGCCCCTTATGTGGTGCCCCACTCGATGCCAGGCATAGACTAGAGATTTTAGAGGAGTCTAGTAATAAGATTAAAGAGCTTGAGTCTAAGATCAAGATGATCGATATAGAGATTTCAAGTGTTGAGGAGGATATTAGGAGGCTGGAGGATATCAAGAATAGGTTCGAGGCTTTCCGAGGAGGGATAGAGAGACTAGTAAATACAATATCTAAAGAATTGGGTATTGAGGCTTCTCCAGTCACACATGAAAATCTTGATGTGATATTATCGACTCTATCGAAACATGTTAATGATAAATATGGATATTTAGCTAGAGAATTTGAAAATTTATTTACTGAGCTTGTTGATATGGGCTTTAAAATTGATAGGGAGAAGTTTAGAGATTTAGAGACCGGTTTAAGAAGTTTTGAGAGGGATCTAAGAAATAAATATTTTAGATTGAGGGAGCTGAGGAATTCATATATGGAATATATGGAGGTGATTGGAGGTCGAGATAGGGAGGGTCTTGAAGAGAAGCTTAAAGAATATAATGAGAGGATTGAGGCGTTGAAGGAGGGTAATAGGGAGATTGATAAGGAAAAGTTGAAGTTATCGGGTGAGTTGGAGCATGTTTCAGATCGTATAAATAAGCTTAAGAAGCTTAGGGATGAGAGTCTAAAAGAATATAATAGATATCGGGAGGAGTTGGATAAATTAGAGGAGGAATATGATTTCCATAAAGACCTTAAAGAAATATTTAGTAAGGCGGGGTTCCGGCTCTACTATTTAAACAATATATTTATCCCTGAACTGAATGATTTGATGGATAAATACCTAAGCGAGTTTAACTCGGAATATAGAGTTAAGTTTGAGGCTTCATCGGATAAATTGGAGATGTATGTCTATCAAGGGAGATATATGAGGGATATAAAGTCTCTCAGTGGGGGTGAGATGACACTTCTAGGTCTAGCGTTTAGACTGGCATTTGGAGAGTTGATATCTAAATCTGTTATGAACTATACATTTGACTTCCTAATTCTGGATGAGGCGTTGACGCATCTTGATGATGTTAATAAGAGGCATGTTGTTAGGAAGTTGGTTGACCTAGTTAATAATGGTTTGGTTTCACAAGTAATCATTATTACACATGACAGGACTATACAGGAGCTCCCTGAATTAACAGGCTCTATAGTAAATGTATATAGAGAGGGATCTACAAGTAGGATTGAGGTTTCCTAGGAACTGTATAGAATATATATAATAGTGATCTAATCCTCAATCTAATCTTTAAAATAGTAGCTTAAATATTTTGTTTTTCATGTCTATAGATTATGATGTAATCGTTGTTGGAGCCGGCCCCGCCGGTGTTCCAGCCGCTATTAAAGCTGCGGAGAAGGGTGTTAAAACCCTCCTTATAGAGAGGAATGAGACGATAATGGCTAAGAAGCCCTGTGGTGAAGCAACTAGTATGGGTACATTCAAGGATCTCGGTATAGATCCTAAGCCATATATAGTTCTCCATAAGGTTATCCCCCGGGTTGTTGCTCCAAACGGTAAATATTTTGATATTGACGTTGCCGAGACATACTCTATAAATAAGACTATGTATCTACAGGAGTTAGCCCTTAAAGCCGCTGAGATGGGGGCTCATATAAGGGTTAGAGAGCCTGTTACAGCTGTATCTAGAGATGGTGATGTAATGAAGGTTAAGACTAAAAATGGGGTTTATAGATGTAGAGTGGTTATTGGGGCGGATGGATATCATAGTATAGTTGCAAAGTCTATGGGGGTTAGGGAAAGGAGTGAGCCTATCCCAACTGTAATATATTTAATGGCTAATGTTAGGCTTGAGGATCCAGATATAGCATATTTCTATCTAGGCTCTGAAGTCGCTCCAAAAGGTTATGCATGGATATTCCCAAAGAGTGATAAGGTTGCTGAGGTAGGTATAGGGGTTAGGGGTGGTAACGCAAAGGATTACCTAGATAAATTTGTTAAGATGCATAGGGATGAACT
Organism: Thermoprotei archaeon; assembly: GCA_015661745.1. Taxonomy (GTDB): domain Archaea; phylum Thermoproteota; class Nitrososphaeria; order Geothermarchaeales; family JDFR-13; genus SZUA-1514. The sequence goes on from DQVL01000148.1 coordinate 8,066, forward strand.
TGGTGATGCACAGGTTATAGATTATCGGGGTGCTCCAGTCCCCATTGGTGGGTTGATCAGTAAGCCATATGGAGATGGATATATATTAGTTGGTGATGCAGCTGGAACGGTTATGCCATTGACAGGTGCTGGTATGCATCCATCTGGAGTAGCTGGTCTGGTAGCTGGTGAGACCGCTGCAGAGGCCGTCTTATCCGGTGATACCTCTGAGAGGGCATTGGGTAGGTGGGTTGAGAAGTATGAGGATCCATGGGGTAAAAAGATTAGGCGGAGTTTAAAGGCTATGAGATTCCTCGAGAACCTCTCTGATGATGACCTAAATAAATTAGCTGATGTTTTGAATCCGGATGATATAGTTAAGATAGCGAATGGTGAAGATGTATTGGGTGTTGTTAGGAGGCTTTTGAAGGTTCCCGGTATAGCATATAGACTTGCCAAGGCTATTGTCTCCTAATCTCCTCCAAATATTTTTTCAGGTTCTCCACATTCTCCTTATAAATTGTTTTCCTCCGCCTATCTATATATATACCGAGTTTCCTAGCCATCTTAATATCTATACCCGCCTCCCTCAACTCACCAATTGAATATCCCCTACCTATCCTCTTCTTAAGCCTTCTCTCCCCAGGTTTATGTACAACTGGCTTTGGCGGCTGCATCTAATCACCTCTTTATAAGCTTCTTCACAATAATATATCCTATTAAACCTATGGTTATTAAGATTATGAGGGCTGTCTCTGCGTTATCCAATGTATATGCAAGTCTTATATATAGATCCCTAGTTATCCATCCCAAGTATCCAAGTATTAAATATCTTGGGATGCTACCCACTAATGTTGAGGTTAGATAACCTTTAAAATCATATTCTAGGATTCCAGATGCTATAGAGACTAGGGAGAGTGGCATAATAGGTATAGCCCTATAAATAACTATCTGGAGCCAACTCTTTCCACCCAATATAGAGATAGCCTTATTAAGTTCATCAACTTCTATACCTATATATCTACTAAACCTCTCTATAATAGGTATCCCCCCTAACTTACCAAGGTAGTAGAATGGGATATTCGCTAATGTAGCTGTTAAACCCCCTGCAAAACCGATCTTAACCCCCAATATAAATAATGCTTCTATACCTTGAGAACCCTCTAGCAATGCGAATCCAGCGGCCATAGGTATTACAGGACTTGGTATAGGGACGATTATAGTCTCTATCAATACCCCTATTACAACCGCTATCCAGTCGAGCTCAGTAATTTTTGTGACTAGATAATCAACTATTTCACTAAGCATCCAACGTCAACTCCTAACTCGTTTGGATATTTAGATATATAATCTATACAGTGTATCTATCCATCATATAAATATTTTATTTCATATATTGAGGTGGGATATCCAAATAAATGGATATGATTACCCATGAGATTGGACGTATCTACCCAGTTGCATTGACTATAGCCGGTAGCGACTCAGGCGGGGGAGCCGGTATCCAAGCTGATCTAAAGACGTTCGCGGCTCTCCAGGTACATGGCACTGTAGCATTAACTTCTATCACTGCTCAAAATACATATGAAGTTACCATGGTTCAAGATATCTCTCCTGATATGGTTGAGGAGCAGGTTAGAGTTGTATATAGAGATCTAGGTATTGATGCAGCTAAATCCGGTATGCTCCATACAACCGAGATTATAGATGCTGTATCCAAGGTTTTGAATGAGTATAGCTTTCCATATGTCTTGGATCCTGTTATGATTGCAAAGAGCGGTGCAAAACTCCTTATGGATGAGGCTATTGAGGCTCTAATCGATAAACTATTTCCAAGGGCATCAATAGTTACTCCAAACCGTTTCGAGGCTGAAAGGATAGTCGGGTATAAAATAGATTCTATATCTGATGCTGAGAAGGCTTTAGAGGATATTATTGGACTTGGTCCAGAGGCTGTAGTCATTAAAGGCGGCCATATAGAAGGCGAATATTCAATAGATATATTTTATGATGGGAAGTCTATAGAATATTTTAAGGCTCCTAGGATAGAGTCGAGGACTACCCATGGGACAGGATGTAGTTTCTCAGCTGCTATTACAGCCTTCCTAGCTAGGGGATATAGCCTTAGAGAGTCTGTTGAGAATGCTAAAAGATTCATAACTATATCGATTGCATATGGACTTGAACTAGGTAGGGGATCTGGACCCGTCAATCCAATGGCATATATATTTAATGAGGCTTCTAGAATCCAGGTTTTGGAGGAACTATATAGATTTGTTAAGCGTCTCTCAAGACTCGAATGGATAGGGAATCTAATCCCTGAGGTAGGGATGAACATAACATATTCTACTCCCTATCCCATGAATATAAATGATATAGCTGCCTTCCCAGGTAGGATAAGATACTCTGATGGATTGATATATAGCTACCCCAGATTTGGGGTTAGCAGGCATCTATCACGATATATTCTTAAGCTTAGGGAGCTTGGAAGTTATGTGAGGGCAGCAATTAACATAAGATATGTTGATGAAGCTATTGGGGCTTTGAAGAGTCTCGGCTATAAAATAGGGTTTTACGATAGGCGGCTAGAGCCAGATGAGGTTAAGAGGGTGGAGGGACGTACTATTGAATGGGGTGTATATGAGGCTTATAAAGATGCTGGTGGACCCCCGGATGTTATATATCACCTTGGTGACTGGGGTAAGGAGCCTATGATAGTCCTCCTCTCAGAAGACTTAGATTCCCTATATAACATGGTATCCGGTCTGGAGGGGATCTATATATGAGGATCTCAGTAAAGATTGCATTGATAGCGTCATATACTGCATTGGGGATTGTATTAAGCCCTTTATGGTTCCCAGTATTAGGTTCTAAGGCATTCCCATTTCAACATATGATAAATATATTGTCAGCTATAACCCTAGGCCCTCTATATGCAGCATTAGTCGCTGTCTTCGTAGGTATAATCAGATACTCCCTAGGTTTAGGAACTATATATGCGTTTCCAGGTGGGATCCCCGGGGGATTAGTCGTTGGAACATTCTATATCCTACTTAGGAGGTATATTCCACCCTCTAAAGCCTGGAAGATATCGGCCTTTACCGAGCCTATAGGTACGGTCTTGATTGGGGCTTTAACATCATATTTCCTGATCGCCCCTTTAATAGGTGATGAACGTACATTGGCGTTGGCGTCAGAGAATATATTTACTGGGTTATTAATATTCTCCACTGGTTGGTTTATAAGTAGTTTCATAGGTGTTTTAGTGGCTTTTACGACCCTATATTTTCTTGAGGTATCTAGATATATTAGATTTTTAGAGGGATGAGTGTAGAGATAATTCTTAATAGATATACATTGATATTAGGTGATGTCGGTACAGGAAAGACTCTATTGACAAGCAAGTTTATAAAGGAGCTTATTAGACTTGGATATGACGGTGATATGTATATCATTGATCTCGCCCCGAATATTAGGAACTTAGGTTCTAGGCTATCTAAATATGTATATGGCTTTAGAAACTCGATATATAGATATTCTAGGGAGATAAAGGCTCCAAGGACTGAAGCAGATAGCCCAGAGATTTTGAGGGAGTATATAGAGAGGAATTACCATGTCTCCCTAGAGTTTTTTAAAGACTTTTTAAAATCTGGGAGGAAGATCCTAGTAGTTAATGATCTATCGATATTTCTTCATTATGGCGAGGTTTCTGAGCTACTAAATTTTATAGAGTATTCAGATACATTCCTAGGTAATTCATATTATGGGGTGGATATTGTAGATCGTTTTGGATTGGGTATTGATGAGGTGGAGAGGGAGAAGGTTCTCGAGTTGGCTAGGTATATGGATAATGTGATTAGACTATAGCTACTCCATTATACTATGGTAATATCTGAGGATCGACTCTGGAAGTACAAGTCCCTTCTCCATCAACCTAGTTATAAGTTTTATAGGTAATGGACTTAATATGAACGATGCATATAGATAGAAGTCTCTAGGTACTCCAGATACATAGTTTTCACAGTCTTCAAGGGTTATCCTATATGTAGAATATTTCTCTAATTTACTTCCTCTCCTACCTACGACAGAGAGTATTACTGCACCAGTATTTATAAAGTCTTCAGCCCACTTTAGAACTACAGGGGTCTCTCCACTACATGATATCAATATCCCTAGATCTCCATATCTAGGTCTAGGTGTATTTGATCCTCTAGCCCTATATACATGGTCTCCAATGGCATATTTTATATGGTTAAGCCTTATAACTAGCATGGTCGCCACTTCATATGCACTTCCTCTTCCACCTATGAAGACGTTGCATCGCCTCTCTAGAATATCAAGTGATCTCTCATAATCCTCTGAATAGATATGATTATTTAGTTGCTCATCTATAGTTTTAATGTAATACTCTAGCTGCTCCCTAAAATTGTTTATCCCTCGATACACCATCTTAACCACGGTCTGGAATAGTAGTAGACTTCCAAGCTCGAATACATCACCCATTATACCTGTTGTCGGATAATCTATGGCTACCCTATCTATTCCCTTTAACTGGATAACCAATCCATATCTATCTCCTAGACGGCCTAGGCTAGACTCTATATTGGATGTGACCACAATTAATTTCATATTCTGGTTGAGCCTGTGTTCATCGATGTATTTAGCGAAGTCGGATGCAAGTATATATGGTTCGAAGCTCTCTCCACTACCTGAGTTAACTATCATAGTTATCTTCTCATACTCCCTTGTTAGGCTGTCTAAAGCTTCAAACATGTTGTTTCCTGGAAACCCAGCATCCTCTGGTGTCAATATAGTGGGTGAATCTTTAATCTTTGAATATTGGCTCATAGCTATTTTGAGGGCTGAATAGCTTCTTCCACTTCCATATGGGATTATAACGTCACTCTCCCTTAGATAGTCTATGAAGATATCTATATCTTCATCTCTAATATTCCTTACATTGTTGAATATTTGATCAATATATTTGTATTGGGGAGGCATGTTAGACACCTACCTCTTTAAGATTATCGGTGTGCCGGAGTTGGTCACGAATGCTCTACCTATATTCTGCATTAGAATCCTCGTCTTTCTAAGGTCCCATCCATATCTCGTAAACAATTTTTTATCTGCATATACAGCTACCGCTTCACCGATCACTAGATCCACTTCACCTACTGGAATCATCTTCATAACTTTACATTCTGCATATCCCAACGCATTTGTATAGTAGGGTGTTTTAATATTTTTTGATGGGCTTAACGGTATATTCCTCTCCTTTATCTTATCAACTTCATACTTGCTTCTGGTTCCTACATAATAGACTAGGTCTACATCCTTATCTGATACTACATTAACGGTATATTCACCATATTTCTTAACTAGTTTATATGTATATGTCTCTCTATCGAGTGCCAAACCAAGTGTCCAAGGCTCCTCACTTATAGGCATTACCCAGCTGGCAGCCATGACATTTACGTCATCGTCTCTACCACTAACAATTAGATAGGCGGGTCTAGGATGGAATACTCTATAGAATGGGTCGTCAACCTCTATAAAAGTCATATCTATACACCCTTGGCTCTTAGGAGGTAAACAAGTTAAATTATATTCTTTAGATTAATATAACAATTATGGTGGATGGTATGGATAGATATGGATTTTCATCATCAAGTATAAAATATAGTAATCCACACTGGGAAGGAAGAAAATATATTGATAAAAAATTTATTGAAAGATCTATTATCCATTCATTACTAGATGCTATTGAACAGTATAGAGTGGTAATTTTATATGGACCCCTTGGCGTAGGTAAGACAACGCTTATACATCAAGTTATAGATAGGTTATCCCAAGACTTTAACCCATCAAATATATTATATCTACCCTTGGATGATCCATCTTATAATCCGATAAATGTAAAGAATTTTTATTTTAATGAGGTTGTTAAGGATGCTTCCCAGCCTATCTATATAGTATTGGATGAATTCCTATTCCTAGATGGATATAGAACCTATATTAGAGAGTTGTTGAGTAGAGGTGGGGATGTTAGGCTTATACTAATATCTAGCTATAAAATTGATGATCTTAATATTCCGGATGTAGACTATAAAGTATTTAATATTAATCCATTAAGCTTCTTAGAATTCCTTAATTTAAGTGGCTATAACATCACGGCTATCCCATTTGATCAATATAGGGTTAGAGATTTCTATATCGAAAATTTAGATCTAGTCGATACATATATGGAGTATCTCGTTAGAGGTGGTTTCCCCCGGTTAACGATCGAGATGGAGAGGCATTATGTAAGGGGTTGGATAAAGAATAATGTCTTGGATAGGATTATATATAAGATTATCCCACGTATAGGTAGGAAGAGGCGTCCACATATAGCTGAAAGTATATTTAGAGTTATATGCTTCGACCCTGGTGAAGCCATCAACTATAATCGGTTATCAGATGCTGTAGATAAGGATATTAGGACTGTATCAACCTATATTAATACTTTGGAGTCTGCATATTTAATCCGTATCTTGAAACATATGGTTGGTAGGGGGAAGGCAGGTAGGAAACTTCCTAAGATATATCCATATAATTCAGCATATCCATATAGTCTATACCCAGATAGATTCAACTATGAAGACTATCTAAATAGTGTTGTTGAGGGGAGGATCATACAGTTCCTTGACATTAAATATTATATGAGGCGTTCCAGTGGCGTAGATATCTTGATTTGGGAGGCCGGTAATATGTACATCCCTGTATATGTAAAGTATGTGAGGCGTGTATCAAGGAGGGATGTAAAGAGGATTAATAATATAGCTGGTAGGTTAAAGTCTAAATATGGATTTGTGATTGTGAAGGAGACCCTAGACTTTATACATGAGGATGATGTTAATATATGGGTTATCCCCGCATGGCTCTTTGAATTGATTGATTTCAGCCCATTATATAGATAGAGTATTATACATTACAATATACATATTAATTTTGGAGCTTTTCATATAGGCTCTATATAAACTAAAATGTATATATATAAAATTCTATCGATTTATAGAGAGCCATAGAATATTTATTAGATGTAATGAGTGATGATCTATATACCAAGTTCTTTGCGTCGAGAGTCGCTAATATGAGGTCTAGTGAGATCCGTGAACTCCTAAGTATACTACAGCAGGATGTAATAAGTTTTGCTGGTGGGGCTCCAGACCCTAATACATTCCCAAAGATAGAGAATTTTCAGGAGGCTGTTGAGTATGCCCTAGCAAATTATGAGAAGGCTTTCCAATATGGTACGACAGAGGGCCTCCTATCTTTTAGGAAGCAGATATCGGCCTTCATGTATAGACAGATGAATGTTAAGATTGATCCTGAGAATATATTGGTTACTGTGGGTAGTCAGGAGGCTCTAGATATTATTGGTAGGGTGTTTCTAGACTATAGAAGTCGTATAGTGGTTGAGCTACCCACCTATATAGCCGCTCTACAGACCTTCAATATATGGAATCCAAAGTATATCGCTATTCCCACTGATGATGATGGATTAGATATCAAGGTTTTAGAGAATCGTCTAAGGAGGGTATATAGTGGGGGTAAGAGGGTTAAACTGCTCTATGTAGTGCCTACAGGTCACAATCCATTAGGTAGTGTTATGCCCTTAGATCGTAGGAAGAGGCTTCTTGAATTGGCTGAGAAATATGACTTTTATATTGTTGAGGATGATCCATATGGATTTATAACGTATGATAGGGTTCCACCTAGGCTTATATCTTTAGATGGTGGGGAGAGGGTTATATATGTATCTACATTCAGTAAATTATTTTCTCCAGGCTTTAGACTAGGTTGGATAGCGGGGCCCAGTAAAATTGTTAAGATGCTACTCCTAGCTAAGCAGGCTGTAACCCTTTGTCCACCTCCCTTCAACCAGTTTGTGGTTGAGTATTTCCTTAGGAATAGATGGATAGACGGTAATATACCTAATATTAGGGAGGTATATAGGGTTAAGAGGGATGCCATGTTAGAGGCTATGAATCATTATATGCCTAAGAGTGTCAGGTGGATAGAGCCTAAGGCAGGGTTCTTCGTCTTTACATATCTACCTGAGGGAATAGATTCTAAGGCTCTACTCTATAGGGCTATAGAGAAGGTTAAAGTTGCTTATGTACCTGGAGCGGGATTCTATGTAGATGGAGGGGGTAAGAATACTTTAAGACTAAGTTTTAGCCTCCCAACCCCAGAGACGATTAAAGAAGGTATAAAGAGATTAGGATTATTCTTTGACCAGATACTCCCAAAGGAATCTAGGGATTCCCTGTCAATCGAGGAGGAGATGGTTAAATAATCTCCCCCTCCAACTATTTTTAAATGGTTTAGACATTGCTTAAAAAATATCCTTCTCTCATATGATTCTCTATGAATGTTCTCCCCCAGAGGGTTAAGACAGAGGTAGAGAACTTCCTTGGGCGTACACCTAGATCTAAGGAGGTGTTCCAGAAGACTATAAAGTATATTCCATATGGTGTAAATAGTAATTATAGGGCTTGGGAGCCATACCCCATATATTTTGTTAGGGGTCGTGGATCAAGACTATGGGATGTAGATGGAAATGAATATATAGACTATAACCTGGCATTCGGTGTCTTAGTAGCTGGACACAGCCATCCAAAACTTATTGATATGGTTAGAGATAGGATTGTGGATAGCACTATACTAGGTTTTGAATATGATAATATCTATAGATTGGCTGAGATAATTATTGAGAGATTTAATGTCGATATGGTTAGGTTCCAGTCTACGGGGTTGGAGTCTACACTCCATGCTATAAGGATAGCCCGTGGATATACAGGGAGGAATAAGATTATAAAGTTTCTAGGGCATTACCATGGATCCCATGACTATGTATTGGTAGCCACCAAACCAAATCTATATGCCGCTGGACACTATAGATACCCATCTAAAAAGCCTAGTGGGCCTGGAATACCATATACAGCTCTTGATGATACATTGGTTGCACAGTTTAATGATTTAGAGAGTGTAGAGAATCTATTATCATTATATAATGATGAGGTGGCAGCCATTATACTTGAGCCTGTAGCCATGAATATGGGGTTAGTCCCCGCATCTAGGGAGTTTATGAAGGGTCTACGCAGGTTATGTGATGAATATGGGGTTGTCCTAATCTTTGATGAGGTTAAGACGTCAGGTAAATTATATGGTGGGGCGGAAGAGTATTATGGTGTTAAGCCTGATATAAAGACTATGGCTAAGGCTATAGCCGGTGGATATCCATTATCCGTTATAGCTGGTAAGAAGGAGATTATGGAGGAGGTTGGACCGGGTAAGATTCCCCATGCAGGTACATTCAATTCTAATCCATTAAGTGTTGAGGCTGGTATTATAACGTTGACTGAGATATTGACTAGGGAAGGAATAGATAGGACTATAAAATATAATATGGAATTATCTAAAGCCATTGATGATATATTGAGTGATGAGGGTATACCCCATAATATAAAGTTATTTGGTAATAGTGGGACTATATTCTTTACGGATAGGGAGGTAGTTAACTGGCATGACTTCCTAAGATATAATCATATAGGTATGTGGTGGGCATACTTCATAGGTATGATGAATAGGGGTGTAGTACCTACTGCACCGGGCTATGATGAACAGTGGACAGTCAGTGTACAACATACCGAGGAGGATATTGAATATACTATAGATAAGTTTAAGGATGTAGCACCTATTTTAAGGGAGGATATCCCTAGGATGAAGATTATAGAGGCTTTCTAAATATTATATCCAGTCTGGAGCCCCCCTTCCACTAACCATTTTTGATGATATATATCCCAATAGACTTGATATAGATGCTATAGATAGGATTATATTTAGGTCGTTCCTACCACCTTTAACCTCTATCGTCACCGACGTCCCCTCCCCCGGATCCATAGCCGACTCTATAACTAGGTATCCAGATGTTTCTGGGGTGAAGCTCAATACTTTATTCCCGTCTAAAACCTCGTTTAGTATAGTAGTCTCTACACCATATATATTGATGAATCGGATGTTAAACTCTATATCCCCCTCAACAATTATATATAGTGTAACGTTTCTAGGGGGTATATTCAAGATTGGTAGAGACGCTTTTCTATGGATGATAGAGGCTTCCAATATATACTCCCGACTATATTCGGGTATATCCACGATATAATTATATGTTATTAAGGCTGATACTGAGAATATAAGTATGATAAGAAATAGGTCTCTAACCCTCATCAGTCTATATCCCTCCTCATAAATATATAGATTCCTATAGCAAGGATGGTTAATGATGAGAGAATCGAGTATATAATATGTAGATTATTTACTGTGATAGCTGTAGATACGATATCAGGCTCCATACCCAATAAGAAGTTACGTATCAACTCATCCTCAATAGCTAGGACCTCATCTACTAGCCCTAAGACTCTATATGGCTCTATCTGTATAGATAGATTATATAATTCATTACCTGCAAATACAGTGACAAATACAGCCTCTAAAGCTATGAATCCTATAAATCCAGATATTACTGTTGCTATATCACTCCCAGTTATCAAGGCTGTAGCTATTGAGACGGCTGATACTACTATAAAGTATCTAGCTAGTGATAAGGGTAGTAGTAGGGTGAAGGATGTGTAGCCAAATCTAAGATATAATATGAATGCTGTTGAGATATAATATACAATCCATATAAATAGGGTCGATATAAGGATCTTCACAGTTATATATTCCCATCTATCTATAGGAAGTGAGAATATAAAGCGTAGATGCTCCCTCTTCATATCCCTAGCTATTGTGAGGGCGTATATAGCCGATATAACTAGTAGTAGCCATGGACGGAAGATCTCGGTGGTTAAGACTCTATATAACGTCTTACCTAGATATACAAATGTATATAGATTTAGAGTATCAAGTATAGATCTACTATTATCACCATCAAGAACTACTGGAAAATCTATCTCTAGGACATCATATAATAATGGATTTATATATCCAAGTGCAACTATGACGATGGCTAGAACGATATAGGGATATGTTGGATGTCTTAAAAATTCATATTTAGTTAGGGATTTTATCCTCCCCACTATAGATCCTCTCCCTAAATAATCTAGTCAATATATCCTCAGAAGGCTTGAATTGATAGACTTTAATATTATGTTGGGTGGCTAACTCTACGATCTCTGACATAGCCCTATTTGGATCGTTAGCCTTCACAAATATTCTACCTCCCTCAATCCTATATGAATCGATATTGGATAGGCTGTCGAGTAACTCTTTAAATGAGTCGTCATCTGATGTGGAGACTATATATTCACTGAATCTAACCTCTCTATAGAAGTCTGTCAATTTATTTGAGTCTATTATCTCACCATTATTTATTAGGACGATATAGTCACATATCTCCTCAAGCTCTGGTAGAAGATGGGATGAGACAAATATATTCCTCTCCCTCTTCACCCTCTTTATAAATGATATCGTCCTAAGCCTACCACCCACATCTAGGTTTGCAGAGGGCTCATCCAATATTACAAGTTCAGCTTCTGTATTTGCAAATGCATAGACCAACATTATCCTCTTAACCATCCCGGCTGAGTATGTAGCTATCTCTCTATCCAATGCCCCCTCCAACTCGAAATATTCTATCAGTTTATAGAGGTATTCAATATCAGTGTTATATATTTCAGAGAGGAATTTAATGAATCTCCTAGCTGTGAATCTCGGGGGTATCTCCATATCCTCTAGTAGGAGTCCAAGTCTACTCCTAACCTCTTTAGAGTCATACCAGGGGTCATACCCGAATAATGTGACTTCACCTGAATCCCGTTTAATAAGTCCAGTCATGATATTCACTAAAGTCGTTTTACCAGCTCCATTTGGACCGATTAAGCCGGTTACACCATTATATATAGTCAAGTCTATACCTTTGAGTGCCTCAACCCTACCAAACGATTTACGCAACCCCTTAATATAGGCAAGTCCCTTTAGAGACATACATATAATAAATTTCATTTAAGGCTCTAATATAAATTTAATCAAAATCATTGGTATAAAGTGTAATAAGATATATGTAAATCTTAAATAAAACTATGTAGAAAATGAATTTCATGAAGAAATCCACTCATTTATTTGGGCTTTTGCGGTGGATATCAGCTGATAATTTCAGTGAATCGATTGACTGGTATTATATATCGGTGAGTTTGTGATGGATGGTCTCAAATCTTTATTATCCGCATTTCTTTTTATGATTCTCATAATGTTTCCTATATATCCAGTTTATTCTATAGTTATTACACCTGATATGGTTGGTAGGTTTGTTGTATACAACATATCAATAATCGAGATATTTATATTGGATCCAGATTTAGATGATGAAACTGGGGGATTCTTTAATCAGTTATATGAAATGATTTTTAATGGGTCTATAAAAGAGGTTGGTGTGAGGCTTGAGGTTGTAGATGTAAAAATTGATATTATAGTCTTTAAGGTTTCAATCGAGATGTTAGATGGCTCGAATGAAAATATCGAGGGTAAGATTGAATATAATATTGAGGTTGATAAGGCTTCATGGCTTATAGAAAGTGAATATGGCTATATCCCCTTCCTCGAGATTATTGATGTGGATAAAATTAGAGATATTCAATATCCTATTACACTTGATTTCCCATATGGATCAGTGAGCTATAATGGGGTTGAGGTGTCTGGTGATGGTGTGTATTATACTCCATATGGTGGAGGAAGGATATCCTCTAAAGGAATATCAATGTATATAAACTATGTTTATTCAGGATTAAGTGAATCAATAAACAGTACGATAAGAATTGACATAGATGTGGATCTAGATATCGTGTACAATCCTGGATCTGGGATACACATATCACTTTCAGAGCTTCTGTTAACATCGGCCTTGGCGAGAGGTGTATTAATCATTGGAGATATATCTTTGGTGGATACAAACTTTAAATTAGAGTATTTAAATCCATTCTCTCTAGAGGCTCTCCCATATCTATATTCCGACTTTATTTATACATCTATAAGGTTGAATCCGATATTAGGAGTTATAGCGATGATTTCTCCATTTATAACGCTTGGATTAATAGTTTTTTTAATTAGGAGGTTATTGAAGAGGAGATAATAGATTATTTATTAATAATTAAATTAGGTAGTTTATCTATATCATCTATAACTATAGTGTCTATATCTCTAACCATATACTTCAATCCATATCTATCGAGTAATATAGTCTCTATACCTATTTTTGAGGCTGGTATTATATCATACTGTGGATATGCAGATATATGTATCCATTTAGCTTTAGGGAGTATCTCACCTGCTTTCTTGAATACTCGGGGGTCTGGCTTGTAAATCTTTATATCCTCAGCTACAATAACATATTTAAACTCTACATCTATGTTCTCGATACTCTTAACTATGAAATTCTTATCTGTATTTGATATTATACCGAGTTCAACCCCTTCATCTATAAGTTTTTTGAGGGCCGGCTTTACATCGGGGAATGCCCTCCACCTATATATTGAATATGTAAGCTTCTCAATCACATCATTATCATACCTGAGATTTAATTTATCTAGTGCATATCTGAATGATGTGGATAGTATCTCTCTATATGGTCTATATATACCACTAGTTACGAGTTCCCAATCCTTCTCTCCCCAGTATTTTATGAAGTCATCAGCTAAACCACTATATTCAGGATAGGCCTCTTTAAACGCCTCTTTAGCTCCTGATAGCCAATCGATTAATGTCCCGTAGCAGTCGAATGTAGCTATGACTCTTCTCTCCGGCATATCAATATATATCTATAGAGTAGGTATTAACCCTATCTATTTTTCCCGACCTTCTTATCGATGTCTCTCGATGTAATATATATAATTGTTTAGCCACCTCAGATTCTCCCGGTGTCTATCAATGTCTAAACTCTATAATATCTTTAGGGAGCTCTCATTTATACGGGGAAGCCTATTAACCCTCGTTATTACATGGGTCTTGATGAGGTTTGGAGTATCTATTGCTGTGCCCTATTGGAGTCCATATCTTAGGGAGTTGGGTGCCTCACCATTTATAATTGGTTTGATACTTTCTATATCAAATATAGCCCTCTTTATAAGCCGGATCCCCGGTTCATATCTAGCTGATATATATGGTCGTAGGAGGATTATAGTTGTATTTACATTTCTAGTTGCGTTTACCCAGCTACTCTATGTCTATGCACCGGATTGGAGATATATTTTATTGGCCGTCGTCCTTGAAGGTATCTTCCTCATCTACCAACCTGCTCTATCGGCTATGGTTGCAGATTTAATCCCGGAGGATAGAAGAGGTATAGGATTTGCGGTGATTAATGTTCTGCCATCTATATCAGCTATATTTTCCCCATTGATCGGTGCATATATTGTCTCGATATATGGCTTAGAGACTGGTATGCGATATGTATTCCTATTAATCACTATATTATATCTTATATCTGCATTCCTTAGATACCTATTTCTGGAGGAGACCCTTGAGAATATAAACTCTGGATTCAACTTTAATCTCAAGAATCTATTTATCGACTCTATTAAATCCATGTATAGGGGTTTACATGACTCACCTAGATCTCTTAAGATGGTGATTCTAATCTTGGTATTGAGCTCTATTGAGGATCCAGTCTTTATGTATTATATCTCTTTATATGTATTTGATGTAGGTGGTTTATCAGAGTATGAATGGGGTCTACTAATCTCCCTCTTCATTGGATTATCTATATTACTTGCTTATCCATCGGGGTGGTTCGTAGATAGGTTTGGTAGGAAGAATGCCCTCGTAAATGCATATTTAATTGCTATACCAGCTTTCATCATGTTCTTAATGGCTGAGATACCTTATATGTTGTGGCTATCCCTAACCCTATTAGCTATAGGTACATCACTAGCTAATCCAGCTATAAATGCATTTATCGTAGATTATACACCTATGGAGTATCGTGGGAGGATATATGGGTTAATAGGTAATTTAAATCTTGTATCTGTAGTTGTATCATCTCCACTTAGTGGCTATCTATATGAGTTGAACCCTAGATATCCCTTTATAATGGTTCTCCTCCTCAATATATTGATCATGTTTGTCTTATTAAGATATTTAGATGACTCTGTAGGTGTCAACTGACATATATAAATATTTTATCTCCCTCTATTCATTGAACTATATAGATTATTGAGTTAATACTGTAGACTATAATCATCTAAATTTTGAGATGCTATATTATATAATCTTGACTCAGGTATGTGGATTGAAATGTCTATACTGTATGAATGAGCCCAATTCCAGTATAATGCCTATACATCTTGAGGTGGATATTAAGAGGTTGAAGCGATTTATATCTAGGGATCCAGAGCCTATAATATGTTTCTATGGTGGAGACCCTAGTATGCGGCCCGACCTGATAAGGAGGATTATGGATTCTATATATGCGAAACACTATGTTATTCAGACTAATGGTATAATGCTTCATAGACTGGGTGAGGATTATATAAGGAGGTTCGACACCATCCTCCTAAGTATAGATGGTAGGAGGGAGGTCAACGACTACTATAGAGGTTTAGGTGTATATGATAAGGTTATTGATAGGGCGAGGTATATCCGTTCAATAGGTTATAGGGGGGATTTAGTGGCTAGGATGGCTGTCTCCAGTAGATCCGATATTTATAAGGAGGTTACGCATCTCCTACAGCTGGATGGATTATTTAGCCATGTCCATTGGCAGCTCGATGTATTATGGGATTATCCACCAATGCAGAGATATAGAGATTTTAATGGCTGGGTAGAACGTTATAACAATGGTGTCTCTAGGCTTATCCATCTATGGATTAGGGAGATGGAGGATGGTCATGTATTGGGTATAGCTCCATTCAAGGGTTCGATGTGGAGTATGTTAACTGGTGAACGTAGGAGATATCTAAGATGTGGCTCAGGTATAGATGCATATGCAATCGCTACAGATGGACGTATATTAGCCTGTCCAATAGCCCCTGAATTCCGGTTTAATGTAGTGGGCTATATAGATAGGGATGACATTGAGTCAATAAGGGATAGGGCGTTAATTGGTGAGCCGTGCCTATCATGTAGCTACTATGACTTATGTGGAGGCCGTTGTCTATTTACAAATAAGACAATGTTTTGGGGGTTAGAAGGCTTTAGAAGGGTTTGTGAGACGGTCTTCCATTTAATTGATGAGCTTAGGAGGGTAGAATCTAGGGTTAGAGAATTGGTTAGTGAGGGTATCATATCACTTGAGGATATTAAATATCCGCCATATACAAACAGTGTTGAGATTATTCCATAGAGTTGATAAGCATTTTCTCAATGTTATTAGGTTGTGCTACAAATATATG
>DQVL01000105.1 GCA_015661745.1 Thermoprotei archaeon
AAGAAGAGAGTGTCCTAAGTAAACAATTTGAAACACCATTCTTTATAACTCACTTTCCAGTGTCTACAAGAAGCTTCTATCATATGAATGATCCATCCAACCCGAATGTAACTTTATCGTCTGATCTGATTGCTCCAGAGGGCTATGGCGAAATAACATCAGGTGGACAAAGAATACATAGGTATGAGGATCTAGTTAATAAAATCAAGAGTTTCGGTTTAGATCCCAACGAATATGGCTGGTATCTAGATTTAAGAAAATTTGGGATGCCCCCTCATTCTGGGTTTGGATTGGGTGTGGAACGGACTGTAAGGTGGTTACTCAGACTTCCTCATGTAAGGGATGCTACACTATTCCCCAGGACTCCAAGTAGATTATATCCATAGGATTGTGTATTAATTAAACCGTATAATGAATAAATTAGGTTAGATAAGGTATTTGGTGTGTAAAATGGTTGAAAGCAGTTATGAATATGATGAAAAAGAGTTGGATATTAGTAAGTTAAAGGGAGTGGGTGATGTAACAGCTAAAAAACTTAAGGATGTAGGCATCTTTACAATTCAAGACCTCTTGTTATATTCACCTATATACATTTCTGAGGTGACTGGTATTCCGGCTGAACGGGCTGAAAAACTTGTGTTACAGGCATATGAATATTTAAAGGATATTGGATTAGTACCTAAGGATTTCACGGTAGCCAATGAATTATTTAATAAAAGGAGGCTAAGAAAGTACATCAAAACTGGGTCTAATAACTTTGATGAGATGATGAAAGGTGGTATTCCAACACAGGCTGTCACAGAATTTTATGGTGAGTTTGGAAGCGGAAAAACACAACTTTGTCATTCATTAGCAGTCAACGTCCAACTTCCCGAAGATGAAGGAGGGTTGAATAAAAACGCCATATATATAGATACTGAGAATACATTTAGTCCAGATCGGATAGTGGAGATCGCATTGAATAAGGGGCTAGATCCAAATCAAGTACTTAGAAACATTATAGTAGGTAAACCCTATAATACCGTTATCTTATTAAATATGGTTAAGAAACTTTCTGAGTTAATTAAAAAACATAATGTAGGCTTTATAGCCATTGATTCTGCGGTAGGTCCATTTAGAGCCGAATATCTTGGTCGTGGTAGACTCAGTGAGCGACAGCAGTTACTAAATAGGTTTATGCACGACCTATTAAGAATCGCTGAAGTCTATGACGTAGCTATAGCAATTACTAATCAGGTGCAGGCTAGGCCCGATGTAATGTTTGGTGATCCAACAAGGCCAATTGGGGGGCATGTGGTTGCACATGCCGTAACTTATAGAATCTACTTGAAAAAGGCTAAAGCAGCTGATCTAAGGGTTGCGGCGATAGTCGACAGTCCTGAGCATCCACCTAGAGAGATTATATTTAGGATATGGGAAGGAGGTGTAACTGATCCATAACTTTATCTAACTATATCTATTCTTATATATTACTGTGTATGAAAATAATTACCTAACTATATTGAATTCGGTGGAGTGAGGATTATGCAGATGAAAGTCACACTATTAATTCTGATGTTAATATTCCAATTATTATCATTGAATATACCGGTTACAACATCGAGTTCTAACATTAATGAAATATTAAATGTGTATACATTGTCTGATACTGTTTTTCTGAATTTAACAATAACCAATTACCAGGTTTTACGAGATAATTTACTTAATTTATTAGAAGTATCATCTAATTCTAGTATAAATATAAGTTATATAATTGTTAGAAACTGGAAACCGTCATATCTATATTTAATTCATGGGAACTTCTTCAATGATATTAAGATAACTGACTATCCTAACTCAAAATTTGAGGTTAATATTTTCTCTCCCATACCACAGGACGAAGAGCAAGCTATAGATGTGATTGAAGAGCTGTTATTTACTAAACTTATCAAATATAAAAATAGTTATGTAGGTTATGCAGAGCTTGAAAGATTCGGAAGGCTTTTTTCATTAATACTACCTAGAGGTAACTATACCCCATTCTTAGAGTGGGTTGATCCCCTTGCTATAAGAACGTTGGGAGACGTACTCATTGTTAACTTATCGTCTACGATAGAAGAAACCTCCCTTAAAGTTTATATCATTAAATCAGTTGGTCTAAGAGAGAATAGATGGATATTATCATCGGTATTGGCGACGACTAACCCTCTCCAGAACAAGTCGGGAGTAGAATCATCATTAAACCTTATATTCAAGAATTCTTTCATATTTTCTAAGCCACCAATTAACATGTCTGGTGGTTATAACTCATCTCTTAAATCATATATCTACATAATAGATGACCCCTATCAAATTGGTTCCCCAAGGGATGTAGAGTTTGAGATGTATAATTTTGCACCGATTGTTGTTGTAAATAGATACTTTAATGACACATCATTTGATATTGGTGATGTTATTGAAGTTACATTAAACATAAGTGTGTTTAATATCGGCGGTCCCATTTTTAATGTTACTGTAAATGAATCTGATTGGTGGAAGATAAATGGTCTATCGTTATTGGAGGGTGAGACAAGTAAATTTTTCGGATTTATAGATTCGGGCACTTCAAAGACAATGAAATATTTGGTAGAGGTAGAAGATATCGTTACAAGTGATATCATCGTAGATCCAGCTATAATAAAAATAGATTTTCTAGATGGACTATCACTTATCTATAACTCATCATCAAATGTAATTCATGTAGGGGAGCAGCCTCCCTTCTTAAACTTGTATATTACTCCAATATCCAATGGTAAACCCAGTATATCGGAAGGGTTCACATATAGAGTTACATTGAAAAATGAGGGTGTTGGTGCCGCTGAATCGGTTATTTTCTCTGAGTTCATTATTGGAGACTTAGCTGGCGGCCGATCAGTATCAATAAATAAAACAGTTAATTTCTTATCTTTAACTGATATTGGTAAAATTGAGTTTACTGATGCAAGATACATGTATAATAATATTAGCTACAATTTAACGAGCTCGTCGTTTGTACTTATACCTCAACTAGATACCTTTATATCTTTTGATGGAAGAGTGTCGGTAACTAGTTCGGAAGTTAATAGTACGGTAGTTACATACAAAATACGTATTGCTAACGACTTTGATGAAAGGGTATTGAACACTGAAGTTATGATTAGAATATTTGGTGGAGAACTTCTAAATTCATCATATAATCTTAGTCGTAAGGGTGAATTTTATGTAGCAGAAAATATAGTGATAAGAGCCTCTGAATCCTTTAATATGGAATTTAATGTATCGTATAATGATAATACCATTCAATTCACTCCATGGGTTATCGTAAAGTCAAATAATTATGTAGTTTTTGAAAGCGACATAGACTACTTCTTCAATACTATAGAAATTAATGTTTCTAATTTACCAGAGTTTTTAATGACTAATCAGGATTTCTCTTTTACTGTTCGGATGATAAACAATTTTGATGAACCAATATTCAATATAACTCTATCGTGGTTTGGTGGTGATGATATACAAATATTTCCTAGAGAGGTTAGTAGACCTCTAATAGAAGGGTTTTTAGAAGAAGAGTTTATATATAATTTCACGAGTCCAACCCCAGGGAACTATACTTTTCCAGACTTAAGAGTATCTTATTGGTATCTAGGGAAATTTAGGGTAGATACAATAGAGCTAGGGAATGTTACTGTTTTATCGGGGCTGTCTTTGGATGTATTAGATAGAATAGTCTCTGTTACTGTAGATGAAAATATATCTTTAAGGATAGTGGTAATTTCAGACTTCCCAGAGAAATATGGAAATGCAACTATAATTATTGATCTCCCTGACAATTTAGAGATAGTAAACAATACATTAGATGGAGGCGTACCGATTGAGATTAAGTCCTTAGAGAATGTATTTTCGATTATAATTAGTCCTTTAGAACCAGGTGAATATATATTGAATAATATCTATGTGAAGTACATCTTTAACGATGAGGTGTTTACGTCACGATTTAGCGGTAGTATATCTATAAGTGTTAGAGAGGTCATAACTCAAACATATATATTATGGTTCATCCCGGCTATATTGATAGCATTGGCTATTGCTTTAGTTCTTAGAAGAAGATTATATAATATGTCATAGTGAGGAAGCCATAGCTAAGAATAAATGATATTAGTGGTGTCAATATCCAAAATATAACTACTTTTTTAAAATTTTTCATGTTAATTATTCTAGTCTTTTTAGCAGCTATCGGTCCAATGAGTGATAATACAATAAGACTTGTTAATGGTATTGGGATTGATATATTAGAGGCTATTTCAAGTATTAAAGCTGTTGAGAGTGATATAGAGGTATGGGTCTTTACTGTGTAACTGTGAAATGTCTTGCTTATTTCCTCACCAACTTTGGCAGAAAGAAATATGCTTCCAACATATATAGATATTACCACTAAAACCATTTGTATAGTGTCCGGAACCACTCCTATTGAATTTAGAAGTCCTAATGTGTTAACTCCAAATGTATAACTTAAGAATATTGTTGCGGTCATAGATATTGCTTTATTTATATTTAAATTGTACACTTTTTCCTTCATCAACTTATAGAGAGAGTATGCAAACAGAATCGATATTATTGGAGAAACTAGCCATATCCCTCCTAAATAATATAATCTTGATAAATTCAGGTCTCTACCAAAAAATATATTTACTCCTATTAAAACACCAACTGTTGTTAATGTAGCAGATGTAGGTAACTTTATTAAATTTCCGATTATGAAAATTGATATTAATATAGCCAATGTCAGTGTTGATATTTCATTACTCAGGTTAAATTCTTGAACAAACTTTGACATTTTATTTCCTTCCAATATTAATCCAATTGCCATAGAAGTTGCAACAAGATATTTACCCATAGATCTAGGGACAACACCAGACACCTTCAAATAATCAGTCAATATACTTATATTATTTGATACAATTAGGAGTATCAGTACTGCTATCAGAATTTTTATAATCAACGAACCACCAAAATCAACTTTCTAATATATATTTGATCAATATAATGTGATTTGCAATGTCTTCACATAAATCCTCTAAGTCATCAATAGTTAATATAAAGTCTCTAAGTAGGATAAATGTTTTATCATTAATTTCATTGGCACGGTCATATATGATATCAAGTGCTCTTGCCTTCAATTCATCTCCCTCCTCTTCTAACTCCTCTATTCTATCACGTTTCTTTAAAATATGGTCGGTTTTATATCCACTCTTCACCTCTTCCAACATTGTATTTAACTCACGAATTATCAGGTTTGAATGTAGAATGTTCTCATAAATCGGGATCCACACACTTTTATCCTTATAGTTTAGAGATGTCTTAAGCCGAATACTTTCTCTGGCTAGGTATAGGATTTTATCTAGAAGCATATCTACATCATCTATCACCTTTATTAAATTATTTATTATTGCTATAGATACGGCTCCCTCCATAGCTTTTCTCGTTGCTTTATAACATATTCTATCTCCCTTCTTTTCATTTTTCTTAATTGTCTTCAGGTAGTCCTCTAAATTTGAGTCTGAAGATACTATTCTAACTAAATTATCCATTGAATGTAGGGTTAATTTTGTATGTTTCTCTAGAAAGTCCATTATCTCAATCTCTCCAGATCTAAAGAAGTTAATTCTTTTCCACATCATCATGTATCACCTTTTTCCATGTTTTCCAATATATCCTTACAATTGAGTATATATTATCATTTGACAACTCTGAACTGATTTTTTCAAGGAAGTTGATGGTTTTTGGGTCAGATGGGTATCCACTTCCAAAGTCTCCATATTTCTTATGGAGATTCTTTATCTCCCGATCCCTTGTAACTTTAGAGATTATCGAGGCTATCTTTACCGAGACATATTTCTCATCAGCTTTATGCTCACATACAATTTTGAATTTTCCTATGTGACTAAATTTCTCATGTAATTTATTAAGTATATGAAATTTACATTTAGTAGAATCTCTATACATCGAGTCAATGTATATTGTGATGTCTGTATTGTTTAAATCAACATCTTTTAAACATTTTTCTATAGAAGATACTATGTACTTTATTTCTATTACATTTAAGTTAACACCTTTTCCCATTAAATAATTTATGGTGGCTGGTTGTATCAGTATGTTGTAATACGAAATAACAGCTTTGTTTCTCAAAATTTCCTCATATATCTTCTCACGTGAAATCTGGGTGTATCTTTTGGAATCGTATCTAATTAGTTCAGCGAGTCGCTCCTCATCTTTAGATTTGATTGCTACTGAGGTAATTGATAATGGCCCGATTACCGCCCCCCTTCCTGCTTCATCTACACCGACTAAAATTTTCATTTTATTTTTCATTTTTCTTTCCCTTTATATGTCTCTGTAATTCCATCCAGATAATTAATGGCATCCCCTCCCTATTTTCCCGTGTTAATCTATAAAGTATATTAGGTCTTGATGTGTTGAAATATTCATGTATTTTGTTTGCATAACTAACATGTATCGTGAAAATTGATGGGGTATCAGACAACATTATTTCCTGAATCAATTTCTTAAATTTTTTGGATAACATTTCCATCGGACCGATTTCATCAATAATTATTATATCATAATTTTCTAGGGGATATAGACGATCTATAAATTTATTTAAACCATCTAAATTTACATTGTATTTGCCAATTTTATAATGCGTTTTTGAATATATATCAGCTAGAACTTCTTCACTTCTGTCAAATAGATTGATTAATTTAAATCCTATCCTTTTACCTTCCTTCCTCATTTCTTTAGATACAAATCCCCCTACAACATATCCATACAATGTCAATGTTTCGTATATCTTCAATACGCAGGTGGTTTTTCCAATTCCTGGTGGGCCTGTCAAGAAAATTTTTATCATACTTTTAGAATTGATCATAGTACTATATCAAATCTTCCATTATATTTTCAGTAAAAATATTTTTAAAATATGGTATTATGAGCAGAGTTGTTGAAGAAGGATTGTCTAAAATTATGATTATGGATAATGTATTTTATAACCCATTGGCTAGGTTTAATAGGTCGGTTGGTGTTGTATTTATAAAGGCGATAGGAAAAATCATTGGAAAACAAAGTCTTATAATATCTGATGCTATGGCTGCAACTGGTGTTCGGGGTATAAGGTATTATTTGGAGAGTGGGTCTATAGAAAAGGTGTATTTTAACGATATGTCAAAATATGCATATAAATGTATATTAAAGAATCTCTCATTGAATCATATGCGTGAGGTTTCGATTGTAAATTCTTTTGATTTAGAGAGATATATTTCTCTATATAAAGGAATTTTATTTGACTTTGTTGATGTAGACCCTTTTGGATCCGTACTTCCATACCTATCTCCAATCTTTAGTAACCTTAAAAGAAGGGAAGGATTTTTAGCATTTACTAGTACAGATTTAATGACATTATGTGGTATTAATCTTGAGGCTTTAAAGAGGAAATATGGTGTCTCCATAATTAAAACCGATTTTTGTCATGAGCTTGCTATAAGAATTATACTTAAAAACATATTTTCAATTGCCTCATATTATGACTATGTTATATATCCTCTCTTGGCGACTTTCGAGAATCAGTATATACGAATATATTTGAGATATAGAAAATCCCCCTCGAAAATTGATTTTAGAAATATTGGTTACATATACATGGGAGAACGTGGCTATGGATATATATCCATTGAAGATGTTGAAATGTTAGACATTACAAATGTCAGGCTTATAGGTCCAATGTGGTTAAGTAGATATATCGATTTATCTTTCGTTTCGGTTATGAATGAAATATCCTCTAGATTATTTGAGGAACCGAAGATAGGTAGTGAATATAAGTTAGTGGGGAGGTACTTGTCTAAGATACTTATAGATGACACTTCAATTCCATATATATATAGACTATCTAAAGTATGTAAAAATATTAAAATTCCTCAGCCACCCATAAGAAATGTTATAGATAAGCTAATGTCTTTAGGATATAAAGCATATAGGTCCTTTCTATATCCTGACGGTATACGTACAAATGCATCGCTAGATGACTTGATTAAGATATTAAGGGAGATTAAACGTTAAGTTATCTGAATCCAAAACATATGTAATATGTCTCAGAACTCCTTTTTCGAGAAATTTTTGGTTTATATTTCCTAACTATTTTAAATCTCTTCTTCAACAGTCTTATTAATGTATGTTCATGTTTTCCTTCGAAAGTTTTCACAACTAGAGAGCCACCGTGCTTAAGCATTTTATCACAGATATATAAAATTCTTTTATTTATATCGAATATAACCTGAGTATCAATTTCATATACCCCCGTGATGTTAGGTGATGCATCACTTACTATAACATCAACCTTCTTCTCCCCCAATTTGCTTCTCAATTTCTTAATTATTTCTTCAGAGAATATATCTTCAATTATCACTTCTACATTTGGCTCATTGAATGGCTCGATCTCTTTAATATCTACACCGATAACTTTTCCATCGAATCCTATAACCTTCGCTATATATTTTATCCATCCCCCTGGTGCAGCTCCAATATCTATTACGTAATCTCCTGATTTGAAGATTTTATATCGGTTATCTATATCTTTAATTTTAAAATATGCTCTACTTCTTAAATCATATCTCTTGGCCAACTCTGTATATATATCTCTTTTCTTCATTTTCTTCAGCTTTCTTATATACAAAAATTTTGTTACCTAACTTTTGGAAACCGCCTGTCTATACATTAGCAAAACCCAATCTTCGAGGTATCTACACTTTAGAAGGTGCTTAGTATATTTTGAGGAGCATTCGGATTTGTATGCACATAAAATACAGTATAAGTCACTTATGAAATCTACTGCCTGCATTCTAACCTTTGGATCCGGTTTTTTAATAACCAATGATGGTTTATGTATCTCTTCTTCAGATACTTCTTTTGACAATTACATTCCCTCCATTATAATATTTGTCTATACATCCTTTTATTTGCAGTGATAATAATATAATATGTTTTGTTAGTCATGTTTATATATATATTTCAATGGTTAACTCTCTAAGAACTTCCTTAACTGCATTTCTTATTGGTACTTCTGAAACATCAACTATTTCAGATACTCTTCGTAATGTAATATTTTCTTTTCCATTGTTTCTTTTTAGTAGTCGATATGCTATGTAAGCAACCGTCGTATATACTGTTTTGGGGCTTTTTCTTCTTATTACACCATGTCTTTTAATTTCATTAATTAGTTTTTCCATTAGATAATCTACTCCATCATCGTATCCAAATTCACCATAGAAAAGAGAAAATATTTCTCTTTCATCAAGTCTATATTTCAATGTAACGTTTGCTAGTTTAAGCACATTTTTTATTACCCTTCTAAATTTTTTAGTATTGAACTTAGGGTCGAGTAAAATAAATTCTTTTATACTTCGTTTATCAAAGGAATTATATCTGTTTGAGACATATAGTAATGCTAAAGCTAAATATTTTCTGTTCCACCTTCCCTTGTTAATGACTCTATGTAATAGTATTTTAGCTACACGTATATCAACTGATGGTAAAGATAAGGCTTCTCCATATTTTTCTATGTAATCCTTCACTTCTTCCAGTAGATTCTCCCTGTAATTTCTATATTGTTTAACAATCTTTTTTTTACTTTTTATTTCCACATCATCTTTAGAAGGTTCTTTCTTATATGGTTTATAGTACCGTCGCTCTTTATCCAGGATTATATATCCACAGGCTTTGCAAATATATTCGCCTGTATGTCTACTATAAATTATATCTTTACTTCTACATATGGGGCAATCAATAATATTCCCTCTCATTTTACTCTTAATACATAAATTTCTTTTCCTACATATTTTTCTGGTTTGTTTACTAGAGGCTTAATAACCAGGTACGGCTTATTTATAGGTCCTATTACATCCGTCACAACCCCTATTTTCCTCTTTCTATCATCATATATTGATGTATTTAACGGCACCATCCTCTTTGACTCAGCTACAAACACTTTAAATTTTGTATAGTGAACTATTTTCCCAATATTTTTCATCCTCCTCCCCTACTTCTCCTCATTTCATACCCTATCTTATCAATTAATTTAGATTTATTAATATCCTGTGGTTTTTTCACTATTATATATCCAGACTCAATCCACCAACATGCTGGATATCTAGCTTTTTTAATGTCGATGATCTCAAGACCTAATTTTTCAGCGGCTTCTTTAAGTTCATTTAGTGTAGGTTTTTGTATTGCTTTATTTATAGGAAGTCTCCTCCCCCTTTTTCTGGATATTTTTCTATGGAAGTATACACTCCATATTATATATACATCCTTTAATCTCATGTCTTCTTTCTTATTAATACTGCGTTAATTAGTCCATCCTGTCCAGGTCTTGAAGTAACTATTGCTTCTCCATATTTTGTCTCGATTATTGCTCCCTTTGTAATAACACCCCTTCTTGAGTAATCTCTATTTGCTCTATTCTCTACCACATGAAGTATCTCGGTTCTTATAACCTGTTTCTCATCCGGTATTACCAGGTTAACATATTTTTCTCTTAGTAATCTTAGTTTAATATTTCCTCCTTTTGTCCGTATCACCTTTATTTTTTTATCTCCAAGTAATGTTTCTGACGGGAACCTACCCAATTCATACTTTCTTTTCTTTCTCCAAATTCTCCTCCTTCCACCCGTCTTTTTCTTTTTATGAAGATCCCAATGAACTATGCCCATATTAATACCCCCTCTTTTATCATTATCATACGGTAGGATAATTAAATAGATTTATTTCTATTAAATCATTCTCCGAGATTATAAGTTTTTCTTCTCCTTATTATATACGCCTCTGCTTCAGGTCTTAAATAAACCATCTTTTTTTTGTCTCTGGTAACAATTGATATGAATCCCCATTTTCTCAATTTTTTTATGTCTCTATATATATAGGGACCAAATAAGCTTCTTAGATCTTTTAAATATGCTTCTTTATTCTTATATAAATAAGCTATTACAAGTTTTTGTCTGTTATTCAAAGGTGGCGGTTCAATTATATTAATAACATACTCAAGGTATTTATCTACTATTGTAAGATAGTAATATCCCCTTCGTCTAGCTATCTTAACTCCTTTATGCTTTCTATTAAATTCTTCCATAAATTTTGTAAGCCATCCATCAAGATCTTTTTTGCTAATATCTAATATCTTTGCTAAACGGTCTTTAGATATCGGTCTGGGACTTGAAAAGAAGATTGCCTCTAAAACTCCATAATCAATAGTTTTTTCGGATGATGATCTCCTCGACATAGTTATCATGCTCCATCAATTCTATTTCTATAATTTCTTCATGTGCAAGAAATAACATAGCATATAATAGATATAGAGGGTCAATCCCATGTTTCAGACCAAGTCTGGATAAATCACTAAATAAGATCGGTATTTTCTCTTTTTCTAGAAGCTCTAGTATAAAGGCTCTAGCTATTTTTAATTTATTCTCCAAATTTTTTCTAAACTCCTCTATCCTAATCTCCCTAACATTCCTCTCCATTTTTTTGCTGACCTCTCTTTCTAGGAGTTCATTCAATTGTTCCAGAAGGTCTGAAATATCAATAAGATATTTCTGCGGAGTATATTCTATTTTTACTTGGGGTATAACTATGTCAAATGTTTTTGGTTGACTAAGGTCTCTAGGCTTATTTTTATATCTAATTATTCTTTCTATTTCATCGATCTTCCTGCTATATATATAGGCTGCGTTGTCGGCAGCTATCCCTGCAATAACTAGATTAAAATATTCTTTAAGAATTGTATATACTTTATCAAGCTCTGCCTTTATATTAATTTTCCATGGATTAAGCTTTCTAAGGTTTTCTATAGTCTCTAAGAGTATAATCTTATCCTTTAATGGCATCTTTATCCTCCCCTTATTTTATCTAAAAACTCCCTCTTTATGGGGAATACACGACTATGTTGATTTGTAAATGTAACAGGGATTATAATATCAGCAATGTTTATCATACTGTCATGACCAGGTAATGTTACAAGTGTTATCTGGCTGTATTTGCGTTGGGCTTTAATTATGTTTGCAATATCGTCTACTACTCTTAAATCCATGTGAGCATCGATCTCATCTAGTATGAAGACGGCGTCTTTATTTACAGAGTATATACTAAGTAGTAATAAAAGGATAAGTGAAGTTTTCTCACCTCCACTTGCTGTAGATAGTAGAATTTTAGGTTTTCCTAAAAACTGTACATAAACTAGGACGTCACTATCTATATCTCCATCCCTCTCTAATCGAATTTCGACCTCCCCATCTGGATATACTTCTTTAAACATTTTGTAGAATCTTTCTTTAATGTCCTTAAAACCTCTATAGAATATATCTTCTCTTTTATTATCTATCTCATTTATAAAGTTCAATATCTCCTCCTTCTCTCTAATTAATTCATCCCTCCTCATACTGTACACTTTATAGGGTTCTAATCTTTCCAAATACCATTTTTCAACTAACTCGGATGATTGAGGGAGCTTCTTTAATTCATCCTCTAGAGTGTTATAAATCCTTTTTGCTTCATCTTTATCCATTAACTGTATCAGTTTACCATGATATTCTTCTAACTTTGATTTTAAATCATCTATTGTCCGTTGTAACATTAACATGTTTCCTTTGGTTATACTTCTTTTTTCTTTAATTCTAATCTCATGTGCTCTTAATTTTTTTATGTTATTTAGTATTTTTGAGATTTGTTCGTTTATCTTCGTATTTAGTTTACGATATTTTTGTAGTTTGTTTCCTATATTTTTAAGTTCCTTCATTTTCCTAGCTTTTTCCTGTCTAATACGCTTTAATTCTAGAGACGTTTCCCTGATTTTTTCAACAAGTTGTGGTATATCTTTTTCTAGGTTTTCAATATTCCTCTTTAATTTCTCAATTTTAGATAGTCTTTCCCTATTAAGTTTTCTAAATATATCAATTCTGCCTCTTAATTTTGCGATTTCTCCATCTATATTATGTATCTCTCTTGTTAGTTCTTCAATTTCTTTTCGAATCAGTTTTCGGTCTTCGACGATAGCTTCGATTTTTCGGTCTAATTCACTTATTCTATGAGATATTTCATTATCCCCTGATTTGATCTCTTCATATCCTCTTAACATATCTTCCTTAAGTTTCTTTTTAGTTTCCAAATGTTTGATTATGTTGCTAAAGAATTTAATGTTCTTATTAATGAAATTTATTGTTAGTTTCAATGTCATGGTTTTTGATAACAGATTAGTCTCTTCCTTTTTCATGTCATCTAATGTTTTCTTGAGCTTAACTAGATATTCCTCCCTCTTATTTATTATGCTTAGGAATTTGTTTCTTACATTTAAGATTGTATCTATGTCCCTAGGAAGCTTGATTAATATCTTCCCGGGGCTTATAACTCCTCCTTTGTATATGAGGAACGCTCCATCGGTATGGATTGCTCTTTTACCCTTATTTACGGTATCTAATGCTTCATCGATCCCATTCACTCGATTTATATCTCCAAATAGGTTTATTAGAAGATTCTCGATTTTCTTTGGGTATTTTAGAATATAGATTACCGATGTGTCGTCTAAATCTTTGGTGGCCTCTACATTAGATATTTTTACGTGTATCTCTTTACCTAGGTCTCTAGCTATCTCAAGAACTTTTAGGGCTGTATCCCGGTCTTTAACTACAATGCTATACCATCCTTTTATATCGATATCCCTTAAGAGGGATAGTGTGGTTTTTGGTCCTTTTATTAAGTCGGAAAGAACGCCGTATACCCCATCAACTCTTATTTTACTTGCTACTTCAATAACTCTATTAGCATCTTTATAATACTTGTTTTCATGGATCCCGTCAAGAGCAACATGGTTAAGTATATAATCTAACTTATTAAGTAATTTATATGCATTAGATATCTCATTTTCTACTCTGTCAATCTTCCTCTTATATTCTCTAATCCTCTTTTTATGCTTATCAAGGTATTCTTTGATTCTTTTTATCTCGGACATATGTTCTCTACGTTTTGCCTTCAGTTTCTCTATTGATTTTTGATAGTTTTTTATCCTTCTATTAATGTCTTCTATTTCAGCCATAATTTCATTTTTCCTAGATCTAATTAATTCTATTTCTAAAAGTTTCTTTAGATTTTTATCAATGTCTTCTTTATATGTATTGAGAAGACTCCTTTTAGTTTTTTCAAGGGTTTCAAGGGTGCTTTCAATTTCCTCGATTTTCTTTATTTTGGAGTTTATCTCATTCCTCAATCTATCCCTTTCTTTTTCAAATGTGTTTAGTATTTTCAAGGTATTTTTTATTTCACGAGCCTCTTCTCTAGTCTTATTTCTCTCTTCAATTATATTATTCTTTAAATAGTTGATTTCCATCTTTATACGTGTCAATTTACCTTCTCTTAAGTCTCTAATTAATCTGTTTTCTGAATTGATAAGTTCAAGGATCTCTCTATTTAAAGTCCTTGATTGCCCTTCATATGTTTCATACGTATCTAGTATTTTAGATGCTTTTATACGTAAAGTTTCAAGTTTTTCTTCAAGAATATTTAGCTTGGTCTTTATTCTGCCCTCTTTTTTAGCAAGTTTCTTATCTATTTCAATATATCTCCTTATTTTATCTGATAGTTCCTTATGTTTCTCACTCAATATATACCTATCGATAATTGATTTTAATGAATTTATATTGTATATCGTGTCATACGAAACAAGTAGGTCTCTAAATTCATAAATTATTTTCTGCATTTCTTGATAATTTGCCTGTATTCCTTCTAGTTTAGCCTCCGCCTCTTTAAGCCTCTCTATAGCTTCTTTCCGTTTTTGATTATATTGTTTTATTCCCAGTGCTTCATGTATTATATCCCTGATTTCTCTTGGGGTTGCATCGGCCCATCTTGTTATGTCTCCCTGTTTAATATATACATATTTGAATCCCCTTCCACCAAGTTTAAGGAGATTAATTAAATATGATGTTCTAGTTACGTTCTTCCCATTATATCGATATATATGCCCCCGTTTAGGTGAGTAAATCCTTTTAAACTTATGTTCTTTACCATCGTTATCCACAATTGTGAGAGTTACGGACACTTCTAGGTCTCTTCTAAAGTTATATATTAATTCATTAAAGCTAGATACTCTAAGGTTTTTGGGGCTTCTCTCTCCTAGACAAAAAATAATTGCTTCTACGATATTTGATTTTCCAACACCATTTGGACCTACTATACTGTTTATTCCCTCGGACAATGTGATTTTTGTATTTCTATGGGTTTTATAATTATGTATTTCAACACGCTTGATATAAGGCCTCATGTTTTTCTCTAAAAATTTAAAGTGTTGGTGTATGTAATAAGGTATGTGTGTCCTAAAACTTATAACCAAAGATATTCTTAATAGTATCTAGAAATTTTTTCCATGATTTTTTATTTCTTCTAAGGTCTCCATTATATTGTTCCAATGAGATCCTTCCCAGTATATTTTTCTGCATTTATCACAGTAGAATATTTTGTTGTGTCTTTTCTTGATGTCTCTATAAATGGGTGGATCTGTTTCCTCTTTTAACTGGTTGGGGTTAGTTATTTTTAATTCTGAATTACATATTGTACATCTTGGTTTCAAAAAATCTAGGTATTTGTTTAAGTTGACTATTGAATAGATCTCCCTGAACTTTTCTATCAATGTATTACTTCTGATTAGAATAGATTTTAAACCCCGTCTTATTGCGAGTGAATGTAATTCTTTATCTCTTGTTAGAAGTATTCTTCTATCTTTTTCGCATATTTCTAGAATTGCTTTGTCATTTAATGTATTTTCTGGATATAGACAGTCAAAACCCATTATTCTTAACCATCTTGCCAGGTCCCCATTCATATGATCAGCAAGGAATCTCGGACAAAAAATTTTTTCAGTCATAATATTTTATCTA
>DQVL01000003.1 GCA_015661745.1 Thermoprotei archaeon
ATAGTCTCTAACCCCATTTGATTCTAAAGCATCCGATATATTCCTTATAAGAGCATCCATAAATCTCTTTCGACTCCTCCTCGACTTAAGAGTCAACTCCCCAAGCCGTAATAGATACTCCATATCCTATCCCAAATCAGATATATTAAGTTAAAATGTATAAAGCTCAAATCTAAATTTTTTGATTGTAATGCCTAGGTATGTTCTCGTATATACTAAGAAGTCGAGGAAGAAGGATGTGGGGAGAGTCGTTACATATGATAAAAATGGGGTTATAGGGATATTCCATAGAAAAGCTCCTTTAACTAGAGAGTTAAAGGAGGGTATGCTTGTAATAGCTAAGGTCCTAAGTTCCAAGGCGAGGAATAAAAACTTCTATATACTATGGCCGGTTAAGATAGTCGACGCCGAAGGCATCCCACCCAAGTATGATAAAGGATTGGAGGTGTGGGGTAGACCGTCATATAAAGCTTTGAAACGTATTAAGAGGATATATCGAGGAGATCATTCAAAATAGATATTAATACATCTTCATTTGAGACTCCTTTTAGGATGAGCCGTCCATTTGGGAAGACACTTATCTCAACGCCTCTATAATATCCTTTAGAAAAAGTATTTGCTATATCAATTCTCCTTTCCAGCCTACTTAAAATCTTGTCTCTATATAAACCCCATATTTTTGGTTTAAGAGTCACCATATAACTCTCTTCCTCCCCACATTGTCTATCTAGGTATTGGATATACTCCATCAACTTCATTGTATAAGCCTCCCAAGGGAATCGACTATATACTCTACCTCTTCATGTGTATTATAAATATAATAGCTTATTCTGGCTGAGGATGGTATACCTAGCCTCTTATGAAGGGGGCCAGTACAGTGATGCCCACTCCTAACTGCGATACCTAGACTATCAAGATAGGCAGCCACTTCATGTGCAGAGAACCCATCAACATTAAAAGATATTATGCCTGCTCTATCCCTATATGTATCTGGTCCATACAATCTTATCCCTTTCACCTCTCTCAATGCCTCATAAGTCTCCCACCCCAATCTCTTAATATGTTCATGTATATAGTCAAATGATATTTTCTCGAGATACTCTATACTTTTAGGATATACAGATATACCTACAATGTTTTGGGTACCGGCTTCATACATAACAGGAACATCATTATACTTAACGATCGGCTCGAAATATTCATTATATCCAACATCTCTAATCATATCTCCACCCCCAAGGAATGGATTCATAGACTGGTAATGATCCTTCTTTATATATACAACCCCAACTCCTGTAGGCCCACACATTTTATGTGCAGAGAAAACCATGAAATCAACATCTAAATCCTTCACATCAACCTTCATATGTGGAATAGATTGGGTTGCATCTAAAAGGACGAGGGCTCCATATCTATGAGCCATCTTAATAAGTTTCTTTGCATCATTAACTGTTGATAACATATTGGAGACGTGTGGAAATGTAAATAACCTTGGATTTAGGCTTAAAAGATCTTCATATACCCCCATATCTATATATCCGTCATCTGTTATCCCAACCATCTTCTGTCTAAAACCCCTATATTTCGAGACGATATAGAATGGAACAATTGTTGCGTGATGATCCATTAAGGTATGTAATACAGTGTCTCCCCTATCTAAATTAATCATACCCCATCCATATGCTACTAAGTTTACACCTTCAGTAGCGTTCTTAACGAATACAATCTCTTCTGGCTCCGCATTTATTAAGTTAGCTACGTGAAGCCTTGCAGATTCATATAAATCCGAGGCCTCCTGACTCAGCTTATGTATACCCCTATGTACATTAGCATAATGCTTAATATAGAATTCTTTAATTGCATCTAATACTTGAAGTGGTTTATGGGTTGTTGCCGCATTATCTACATATATAAGATTGTTTCCATTGACCTTTCTATTCAATATAGGAAAATCCTTTCTAATACTATATACATCCAACATTAAATAATCCCTCAATAATATTTTGGAGTTATAAACTATATCAATGAAGATTTATAGAAGATTATTTAATAATGGAGCCCCCAATAAAGAATTATGTATATGAACCAGTTGAACGAGGTTTTAGAGTATCTACATAATAATAACGTTGAATATGTTCTATACTATAGCCCTGAGGGATTTGAAACCGTTGATAAAGTAGTTAAACAACTTAATGTAGATAGGGATATGATATTAAAGACGATGGTAATTTCTTCTACAAAAGGTTTATATACTTTTCTCATACGAGGTGGAAAAAGGCTTGATCTAGACACTGTAAAACTAGAGATAAAGGATGAAAAAGCTAGATTAGCAGATAAAAATGAGTTATTGAATATCCTTGGGATGCCACCCGGCGCCATATCTCCAATACATCCAGCAATTATAGATAAGACGACTATATATCTAGATCTTGACTCTACAATATATGATAAAGTTATTGTTGGGGGTGGAACAACATATCATGTTATAAAAGTCTCATTGAATGAGTTAATCCGAATATTAAAACCACATTATTCCACATTATAAATCACTTTATTACGTACCACCAAGAAATAAGCAAGAGATAATATTGCTACGACAGTAGGCAATATAAACATATCACCTAAATATATGGATGATAGATATCCCGATAATGGAGCGCCAATAGCTACACCCAATATATTGAATGTCTGGTGTAACGCTGATGTTACACCTCTAATTTGGTCGGATACATTTACAGCTAAATAAGTGCTTGATACCATCAACATACCAATGGATACGCTAAGCAATATTGAACTTATTATATGTGTTAAGAATGATGTGTTGACAGTTAGTATACCCAATGATGAAGCCAATGTGGATAGCCCCAAAATATTTACTATATCCAAATATTTTCTGTGAATCAAATAACCTGATAGATACATCAGGGGGATACTTATTAATGTGGAGATACCTATATACATGCCGATTAATGCTGACACCCTCTCCTCAGGCAACTCTAAAACCCTTATCAAAACATTTGGATATCCACCCACTATAAAACCGAATCCTATATATAGAACAAATATGAATAGTACGCCGAGGACGGCGTTAGTACCATATAATTTCAGGAGGCGAATATCAATCTTTCTATGGGTCACCTCATTTATATCTAGGAAATTTGGTATAAGGAGGGACATTAATCCACCCAACCCAATTATAAAACCAAGCAGTATAAACACCGGTTTGAAGCCCATTAGAGAGACCACTGTAGCTGATGTAAGAGATCCAGCGGCAACCGATAACGCTATAAATATCATAAAAGTAGATACCCCAGGGGCTATACTCTCCCTACTATATCTAGCAATTAGAGATATACCAGATGGAAATAGCATACTCCCTCCGATAGCATGTAATACACGTACAAAAGCTAGAGATATTGGGTCATAAGCCAAATAATATAGAACCATACTTATGAAATCTAGGATAAGACCTAGTCTAAGAAGTCTCCATCTACCCACTTTATCCATTAGGATTCCCGCCACCACACTAGCTGGAATAGCTACTATAGAGTATAGACCAGCTATAAAACCTGCTTGAGCCTCGTCTGCACCCAAAAATCTTGCATATGGAGATATAATCGATATTAAAAAGCTTGTGTCTATCACCCCGATAAACGCTATTAAGCTTAGTATATATACTATTGTACGTTCAATACCTATTTTTTCACGCTCCATTATATACACCCTATAACAATTTAGATAACTGGTCTACAATCCTAAAAAATACTTTACTGAATTCGGAATCAGGGTCCTCCATTAAGAGGCTATATCCACTATCTCCATATTCTGCAACTCTAGGGTCTATAGGAATCTTAATGGAAGACCCTGATTCCGAATTCAGTAAAGTATTTTTTAGGATTGTAG
>DQVL01000066.1 GCA_015661745.1 Thermoprotei archaeon
TAGTTATATGGATTATAGAGTTGTACTCGTGGATATAGATGTGCTTAAGCTTCACGAATATACAGATCTAGAGACTTTAACAAAGTTATTTAAAGACATTGTTGGTAGGGGAATATTAATTTATCCCATAGTCGCAGATCGAAAAACTAATATAGTTTTGGATGGTGCACATAGGGTTACTGTCTTAAAGCTTGTAGGATGCAAATATGTACCGACAATATATGTTGATTACAGCGATTCTGACATCGTTGTTGAAAGTTGGAGGAAAGATATAAAATTTGATAAGAATGATGTTATTAGGGCAGGTCTTACAGATGATAAGCTTCCTCCCAAGAGTACAAGACATATGATTAAGATTGGAGATGACTATCAACACATAACATATATTCAAAAGAGAGTCGATATACCCATAAAGAATCTCCTCCCTCAAGAAGCATCCACTATCCTTGAAGATCTAGATAACATCCATCGAATGTAATCCACAATCATATATTTATAATTCTTGTCGTTGTTGGATTATTAGATAGGGGGTAAGTGAATAAAATGTCTAAAGAAGCGCTTACAGGGGATAGATTTGAAGCAGTTGCAAGGTATGTTGAGGAGAATCTTTTATTGATTTATCAGAGTCGGGGATCTATATCAAATGAGGATATTCAGAGAGTAAAGTTAAGTGCCTCAAAGAAATTTAATCTTGGATATACACCTTCAAATGCCGCTCTCCTTCCACATATTAGTAATCCTAAGATTAGGGATTACCTTTTGATGAAGCCTGTTAGAAGTATCTCTGGAATCGTTATTCTTGCTATAATGACCGCACCATTTGAATGTCCCCATGGTAGATGTATTTATTGTCCACATGTTCCAGGCGCTCCAATATCATATACAGGTAAAGAACCTAGTGCTATGAGAGGTATAAATTTCCAGTTTGATCCGTATGAGCAGATAAAGAGTCGTATTAGACAGTTGGAGGCGATGGGACATTATACAGATAAAGTTGATATTGTTATCCAGGGTGGAACTTTTAACCAAACCCCAAGTTGGTATAAAGAATCGTATATGAAACGTTTATTCGAATTTTTTATTGGGGATCAGCCTAAGAAATTCCCAGACGACCTTATCAAGGCTGAGAGAAGTAGATATAGGATAGTTGGGCTGGCCTTTGAAACTAAGCCGGATGCATCTAAAAAAGATGATATTGATTGGATGCTGGAGCATGGAGGTACTCGAGTAGAACTGGGTATTCAGACCCTCTACAACGATGTTTATAGGTTTGTAAATAGAGGTCATAATTTACGTGATGTTATTGAAGCGACCACCCTCCTTAAAGACGCTGGATTTAAAGTTACATACCATATAATGCCGGGGCTTCCATTAACATCTATAAAGGAAGATTTACAAGTATTTGAGAAGATATTTACAAGTTATAATTATATGCCTGACCACCTTAAAATATATCCTACCCTTGTATTAGAACATACTGGTCTTATTAAACTATGGGAGCGGGGTGAATATAAACCCTTGAGTACTGAGGAGGCATTAAATCTTATAAAAATTGTAAAGTCAACATTTATCCCAACATGGAATAGGATTATGAGGATAAACAGAGATATTCCCTCCACAGAGGTTATTGATGGTGTGAAGAAACCAAATCTAAGACAATTGGTACATGCGGCAATGGATGAACATGGAATTAGATGTAGATGCATAAGATGTAGAGAGATTGGACATAATATTATCAAGAAAAACATTCAAGAGGTTGATCCTCAAGTCATAATCAGGAAATATAACGCAAACGGTGGACTTGAGTTCTTCATAAGTGTTGAAGACCCATCTAATGACTTGATCCTCGGATTTATAAGACTTAGAAAACCATCTCCAAGAGCATGGAGACCTGAGATAATATCAGCTGAAACCTTCTTGGTCAGGGAACTCCATGTATATGGTAGAAGCCTTCCAATCGGGGGTTCAGGATCTTATCTATCGTGGCAACACCGTGGCATCGGTGCTAAGCTACTGAATATAGCTGAGGAAATCACCTCCTCAATGGGTGGAGATAAAATCGTAGTTATAAGCGGTGTTGGTGTACGTGAATATTATTATCGTTTAGGTTATCAACGCGATGGTCCTTATGTAAGTAAAGTAATTAAGTAGGGTTGGATAATTGAAACATAATTATATTTATTTATCTTTATAGATTTTGGAATGAATACTTTTGCTGAACTCTTTCTAAAGAAATTTGGGGTTAAATATGGAGATTACGTATCTGTCTATCTTAATGATGGCTCAAAACTTAATGGAGTGTTGATGCCAAAACATATTTTCTCTCATGCTGAGACAATAATCTTAAAACTTGATAATGGATATAATGTGGGTATACACTTTTCAAAGATAAATAGGATTGAGAAGATCGAATATCAATATGAAGTTACCAATAATATATTCAGGGTTAGACATCAAAGCCGTAGGTCTAATCTACCGAAGATAAAGATTTTAGCTGTTGGTGGTACAATTCTAAGTAAAGTAGACTATAGAACTGGGGGAGTAAAGTCTGCAGTAGATCCTGATGAACTCATAGATATAATCCCCGAAGTTCTCGATATTGCAGATATAGAAACCGAAATTATAATGAGTAAGTATAGTGAACATCTCACCCATGATGATTGGAAGATTATATCTGAAAAGGTGTATAAAGTATATCGAGAGGGTGTTGATGGAGTCGTTATCCTCCATGGAACAGATACTCTGGGATATACAAGTGCAGCATTAAGCTTCTCTCTAAAGGGTATTGGAATCCCTATTATACTGGTTGGGTCCCAAAGATCAAGTGATAGACCTAGTTCAGATGCTGCCGTCAATCTATTGTCGGCATTATATTTGGCTGGTAATTTCAAGTATTCAGGTGTATATGTTGCAATGCATGATGGTTCATCCGATGATTTAGTAGCTGTTCATCTTGGTACTCGGGTTAGGAAGAATCATACAAGCATGCGCTCAGCTTTTCAATCTATTGATATTCCTCCAATTGCATTCGTCAGAAACTATACAGAAATTCTATATCAAGAGTTTTTAGGCGAGTTAAATATGAGGTTGAGGGGTGAAGAGGCTATAGAATTTAAACCCGTGTTTTCAAAAAATGTTGCATTAATTAAGTTTTACCCGGGAATGTCACCAGAGATATTCAAGTTTTTTATGAATGATTATAAGGCTATTATAATTGAGGGCACTGGGCTTGGGCATGTATCAGATAAGGTTCTTGATGTTTTAAGAGATATAGTGAGATCTGGGATAAATGTCTTTATGACTTCTCAATGTATATGGGGTAGGGTAAACCTTAATGTATATGATACCGGTCGAGAGCTTCTTAAAATCGGTGTTATTCCACTTGAGAATATGTTGTCTGAAACTGCCTATGTAAAGGCGAGTTGGGTTATAGGAAATTATGGAGAGGAGTATCTGACCGAATTGATGCCTGTAAACATAGCTAATGAGATTATCCCCAGAAGTTTTGTGGGGTTGAGATAATGAATAAATATGTAAGGTATGGTTTGAAAGTTGGTTTGGAGATTCATTTCCAATTAAACACAGGTAGAAAATTATTTTGTAGATGTCCACCAGAGATCTCTAATTCGTCTAAAGGAATTAGATTTGTAAGACGTCTCAGACCAAC
The DNA here is from genome assembly GCA_015661745.1 of Thermoprotei archaeon. Taxonomy (GTDB): domain Archaea; phylum Thermoproteota; class Nitrososphaeria; order Geothermarchaeales; family JDFR-13; genus SZUA-1514. The sequence continues at coordinate 3,668 of DQVL01000066.1, forward strand.
TCAAAGCGAATTAGGGCAGGTAGATCCGGCTGCCCTTTTCGAGTTTGAGAAGGGATTAATAGTTGAATATATAGCACCAGATAAATATTCATGTCTTGTTGAGGCGGATGAAGAGCCTCCCCACTATCCAGATCTTAAGTCTATAGAGATAGCAATTAGACTAGCAAAGTTTTTTGGTATGAAGATTGTGGATGAAATCCAATTTATGAGGAAGATTGTTGTTGACGGGTCAAATACTACCGGTTTTCAAAGGACAGCTGTTGTAGCATATGATGGGAAATTTACTTTAGATGGTAAAAAATATGGTATTCAATCCATTACGGTTGAGGAGGAGGCGGCTAGACTGATAGAACGTGTTGATAATAAGGTTATTTATAATCTCGATAGACTCGGGATACCACTTGTTGAAGTGGCAACAACTCCCGATATAAATTCACCTAAAGAAGCGGTTAAGGTAGCTAGATATATAGGTGGTTTAGTTAAATCTACAGGGTTTAAGAGGCGGGGGATTGGAAGTGTGAGACAAGATGTGAACATATCAGTATTGGGAGGGACAGTGGTTGAAGTTAAAGGTATCCAGCGACTTGATACCTTAGAAAAAACAATAGAATATGAATTTAACAGACATATCAAGCTACTTGAGTTGCAGAGGTTATTAAAAGAATCTGGATTATCCATAGATACACTTGATATTTCGGAGTTTATGGATGTAACAGAAATAATTTCTAAGTCAGAGTCAAAGTTAGTTAGCCGTGTGTTAAAGAAGGGTGGACGTTTTTACGGTGTTAAGATCCCGGATTTTAGTGGTTACCTAGGATATAAGATCGTTGATAAGACTTTTGCGAGGGAAATTTTAGAAAGAATACGATTTTGGGCAGGGATAACGGGTTTATTGCATAGTGACGAACTTCCTGGATATGGATTATCAAGAGATATTGTTAATGGGATTAGAAGGTCTCTAAACTGTAGTGATAGAGATGCCTTTATTATAATAGGTATATATGATGAGGAACAATTACCATTGATTAGGGAAAAAATAATTGAGAGGATTACTGAGGCGTTTAAAGGTGTTCCTTATGAGACTAGAGGAGCAACTGAAGATGGTAGAACATATTATATGAGGCCTAGACCAGGTATGGCTAGGATGTACCCTGAGACTGATATTCCTCCAATAATTGTTGATGATGTCTTAATCGAAAATGTATCTAGGATAAAACTCTCTGATCCAAAAGAGGTTGAACATAAACTCATAAATATATATGGTTTATCTGGTGAGATGGTTGATGAATTGATTGATAATGATGTTGTTGACCTTTTCATTGAATTAAGTGAAAACTTCGGTAGGAAATTTGGTTATAGATATATATATCATGTCATAGTAAGTATTCCAAAAAGCCTTGAACGTGAGGGATATGATACATCTAAGATTAATGAAGAAGTGCTTAGAAAGATTTTTGAGGGTCTCTGGAATGAATCTATTGTAAAGGAGTCAGTTACTGATATATTGAAGAAGGTATGTGAAGGGATTAAGATTGATGATGCTATTAAATTATATAGTCGTTTAAGGGCATCTATAGATGATGTTAGGGAATACATATCTGGGGTATTAGAGGAGAGGGATGATATACAAAATCTCCCATTAGATATTAAGCGAAAGAGACTTATTGGAATTGCCATGGAAAAATTTAGGGGCTTAATAGACCCGAAAATCGTAGTTAATATTGTGGAGGAGCTTATAGATGAGTAATATAACTCTTAAGCTAGTATACAAATATGGTGGTGTCTCACTCGAGTTGGAACTATCCGGTGATAAAGAGGTTGTAGAGGAATTCCTTGATAAAATATTAAATAGATTTCAGATGACTGGGTACACGATTAAAGAATCAGTTGAACCTCAATCCGATGATATGAAGATGGAGAATCATATGTTGGATGAACATCTCAATATTGAAATCCTGTCTTCCGATAGTCTTCCAGATATAATTAATAAAATTTTTTATAGTGGCTGGGGTAGAACACCCAGAAGTTTACGTGAGGTTATGGATATACTTAATAGATATGGTCTCTTCTATTCTAAAAGCACCGTTGCAGTAACTCTTAAGAGGTTAGTTGAGAAAGGGTCCTTGAGAAGAATTAAAGGTAAGGATGGAGTATTTAAATATGTAACATCAACACCAGTAATGGGTGACAAGTAATTGAGGGACTTGGAGGTAAAAATTAGATATCGAGACCTTGAAGTTGAGTTCAGAGGTGACCCTAAAGACGTCTCAAGAAAAATATTTGAATGGTTAAATAGTAATATACCTGGATTCGATGTAGCCATCAACTTATTTAAGGATCCAGATTATTTAGAGCTCTCGGAAAAGATATCCAAATACATCAAATCCACAAACTCCGGTGACATATATTTATTAGATGAATCGTCATCACTTTCTATGCATTTAAAGATACTCATAAGTTTGTCATTCATGAAAATACTTTATGTTGCTGGCTATAGAACAAGTGATGCATCAACTCTGGATGAACTTTCAAGGATACTATCTTCATCACAGAAGTCAATATCTTCTAGGTTAAGTGAATTAAGAAGTCAAGGTTATATAGATAAGATGAGGGAAGATAAACATACCAAGTATAGGATTAA
>DQVL01000073.1 GCA_015661745.1 Thermoprotei archaeon
AAATTGGATACGGAATAGAATATTCTATTTACATAGAGTTAAAAATTATCTTATACCAAGACCGGACGAAATTAGAGAGAAAAAATGGGTTAGACATTTCCAACCAGTTACAAAAGGTAAAAAATATGTTGGTGCTCTAGTTATAGATCCTAAGCCTGGAATCCATTTTAACGTGGTGGTTGTAGATTTTGCAAGTCTATACCCCTCAATACTAAAGGAATATAATATATCATATGAGACTGTTAATTGTCCACATAAAGAATGTATGTCAAACCTTGTCCCAGAAACTACAACATGGATATGCAGTAGGAAGAAGGGATTAATAAGTGAGTTTGCAGGTATAATCCGGGATATAAGAGTTAATGTCTTTAAGAGACTCAGTAAAGATGAGAATATACCTAAAGCTCAGAGAGAGTTTTACGGAGTAATACAGAGGGCTTTGAAGGTAATTATAAACGCATTATATGGAGTTATTGGTGCGGACACATTCCAATTTTATTATCTACCTGCAGCAGAAGCAGTAACGTTATATGGTAGATATGTAATTAAAAAAGCTATAGAGAAGGCTGATGAGATGGGTTTAGAGGTAATATATGGAGATACGGATAGTCTATTTATAAAGAACCCTGATGTTGAAAAACTTGATAACCTGGTAACCTATATAAAAGATAGGTATAGACTACAGCTAGAAATTGATAAGATATATAAATATACTGTTCTTAGCAGTCGAAAGAAAAACTATTTCGGCATTACAGATAATGGTATAGTAGATATTAAGGGTTTAATGGGTAAAAAAAGTAATACACCTCCATATATACGGGATATTTTTTACCAGATACTGGACAAGCTTAGGACTGTAGAGGATATTGGACAGTTTAAGGTTGTTAAAAACGACATTATAAAAATAATTAATGAGGCTGAGAGTAAACTGATCAGTAAGGACATTCCCTTGGAGGAACTGGTTATAACAGTAACATTATCTAAAAAAACGGATCAATATACTAAAACTACCCCACAACATGTGAAGGCAGCTAGGATGCTAGAGAGAGCACTAGGTATTAAGCTACAGCCAGGTCATATGATTAGAATAATTAAAACTAAGAATAGTGAGGGGGTAGCACCAATAGAGCTTGTAAAGTCATTAGACCAGGTAGATAGTAAGAAATATATTGAACTACTACATTCCACATTGGAGCAGATTCTAGAAGTCTTAGAGATAAAAGTTAATAGGAGAAGGAAAATAGCTACTATCGATGAAAATAGGATGAGCCTTGATAAATTCTTTAAGTTCTGAAATGCTATGCAAAACTGGTTCTTCTAGATATAAATTTATTAATATATAGACGTTCTCTAGGGTAGCCCTCTAAATCCCTATCTAGGATATCTATAAATTCTTCAACCCCAATAGTGAGAATAGCTCCATCTCTGATTCTAACACTTAATTTCCCTTCTTCCTCCTCCTTATCACCAATTACCACTATATATGGGATCCAGAATGATTCAGCATCTTTAATCCTTCTTCCCATAGACACGTCTCTGTCGTCAACATCAACCCTTATCATTTTTGATTCCAATATATTAAGAACTTTCATGGCGTAATTCATATTCTTACTTGGGTTTACAGGTATTATCCTAACCTGAATAGGAGTCAGCCAAACGGGAAGCCTAGGCTTTACTCCACGACGTTCCATCTTCGCAGCCTCCTCCAAAAACTCAAATAAAAACCTTTCTAAACTACCATGGATAGCCGTATGTAATATAATTGGATGTTTCCTTAAGCCATTCTCATCTACATATGTAATGTTAAATCTTTCACCATTACCTACATCTATCTGAACTGTTGCAGTCTCAACGGGTCTACCCGTTGAATCAATATAGTGAAACTCCACATTCAAAACCCAATAGTATTTACCACCTTCAACGGTATGAATAAGAATAGGTTTATTCTCAAGATTTGCTAATGACTTTATAAAATCAAAATTTTCTTTCAGAAAAGTAGGATCCATGTTATAGAGACTATAGTATACCCATCCGAATTTTCTACCTTCATCGAGTATCAGCTTATATAAATTAAAAAACTCTTCTTTAGCCATCTCCATATCTTTAGTAAGGACGTGCATATCAGGCATGAAAAACCTTCTTACCCTTGTAAGTCCAGATAACTCACCTCTTTGTTCATATCTATAGCTATCAGCTAATTCAAATACCCTAAGTGGTAAATCCTTATATGTAATATATTTCCTACTTAACAATGCAAATTGTCCAAAACATGCTGCATATCTAAGGACAAACTCTCGTTTTGCAGGTTTTACTTTATACATTCTCTGTCCAAATAATGACGCGTGTTCCTTAACAGGTGGACTATTTAAATCATACATTATAGACGTAACAACTGGGTATGCACCAAGGCTTAAAATAACGTTTGTAGAGTATCTCCTTAGTAGTTCTAACATTAATGCCCCATTTGGGAGATATGATAGGTGTCCAGCATCACTTAATGGCTCATTATCAGCAATCTTCAGCTTATTCAAATATTTTATATGGGGAGACTCCTCTCTATCAACGGATTTAAGAAATACTTCTTTATTTAAAAGTCGCCGAAAGTCTTCATCATCGGCTTCATACTCATCAGCAAAGAATAATTTACCATTACTATCCAAGACATAAAATTCATTTTCAAAAATCTCATGAGGATCAATTGACATTATCCCCACCTCCACCTCTCAAGACGTCTATCTCTTTTGGTAGCCTTTTTATATTCTTTCCAATGACGTTTACATAATCGAACTCTTCTCTTACCAATTACATCACCACCAAATACCTTCGATGCCTCATCGAAGGAGATAGATTTATAGCTTGGCTCTATACAATCTTTTACACTACATACATCTTTACTTGCCAAGAATATTCACCTAATCATATTTAGTAGGGATCATGATAAAAAGTCTTTTTTAAACATCATAACCATGGATACCTTAACTCTATACTTAAAATTCTATAATATATCCGTTATGATTAATTTCTTAGAAAATGTTGAATAAACTTAGAAGTAGGATAGCCAAATACAATAGGATAGTGGTCCAGGGGTTAGATAAGGTAGGTGTTTCTCCCGAAGTAATAACTTTTCTTGGATTGTTCTTAACCATCTTATCAATAATCCCCCTTATATATTTGACAGGCTATATAAAATTCATTATATTTATAGGCATGATTCTAATCGCTGGATATATGGACGTTCTTGATGGGGAATTGGCAAGATATGGAGATAACGTCTCCAAGAAGGGGGCTTTCATAGACTCGACGTTTGACAGGATAACTGAGGTGATATTTATACTATATCTATATATAGGTAAAATTGCTCAAGATCCAATACTACTTATGCTATTAATATCAACATCGTTATTAATTTCCTACGTTAGAGCAAGGGCTGAAGCACTGGGAATAGACATGCAGGGCATTGGTATAATGGAAAGAGCTGAAAGAATAATTTTTATACTATGTGCGATATTCATATCCAACATTCTAGGTTTTATAGATATTGACATCCTTTTATGGATGATCGTTGTATTAAACTTAGTAACTATAGGCCAAAGAATGTTCTACATTATAAAGAAGATATAAACTGGAATATTCTCTTTGTCCTACCCAATGCATCAAATTCTAATTCATCAACCTTTACAACTACAGGCATATCATAAACAACATCTCCTATAACTAGACATGCACCTCTATTAATGTCTTTAACTATAGACTTTACAGTATCGGTATCAACCGAAGATATCCTAGATAATACTTCAAGATCTTTATCATTCACGAAACGGAATATGAATATGTTGTCAAGCTGTCTAAATATCATATGCCCCAATGAATCTGGTTGGTTAGTTATAAAAATCATGAATAACCCAAAATGCCTCATTCTGGTTACAACATCTTCCCAATATGTATCCCTAATATATAGATGAGCTTCTTCAGCAAATATGAAAAAGGGTGGAATTATATTTCTCTCCAATAACTTTGAAAGTTTGCTTAACAGGATTTCTACTAATATCTTTTTCTCTATAGATGATAGGCTCCTTAGATTTATTATATATCCATTAACTCTATCACTAAATAAGTTGTCAAGGCTAAGTATGTTCCGCTCACCAATAAACCTGCAAGTCCTTAGTACATTTAGCCTATGAATAATAGCATCTTTTACCATTAGATTCTTTATATATATATTTGATAATTTTTCAAGTTCGTCCAAAGTTATCTTACCACCACGTTTAGAGGCTAGATCCCATATTTCACTAAATAGATTTACTGAGACACTGGGCAACCCCAAAATATTTGTGAAGATATCTATTAAGGTATCCTTCCCTAAATAATCTATGTCGAAAACAAGATTTTCACCAGGTTCTAACACCAGTATTCCATTCTCCTCCGAGAGACCGATGTATTCACTATTTATATCTAAAATGATGAATCTGGCTCCAAGCTTAGCCAAGTAATAGGCCAACAATTTTGCTAGATGAGACTTTCCACTACCTTTCATACCAGTTATCAATGTGAGAGAGCCATCTAGTTGGAAAGCATCTATAGTAAATTGGTTACCAGTCATATCACTACCTAATTTAATAGGATATTTTATTTCCCTTCCAACCATATCAAGTATCTGATTAGGTGAGACTCTCCTTATATCTGAGGATAAACGAGATGGTAGATCATCAATGAAGTTTATTACTTCACTATTTTTAATTGAACGACGTATTTTACACTTTAGTATCTTAATATCATTTATCAACTCTGTAACACGATCATATCTTCGGCTATTCTCAATATAGGCACTACTCCTGAATAAGCCTTCTCTGATCACATCTTCCAATATACCAGGAACATCTATGTACTCGAAATCAATTACCTGAACTATCAGTCCAATATCTTTCGTCTCATCATGTATAATTAGATAATCTCCCTTATGTACAGTTTCACCTGGATAAGCAACTACTTCAATTAGATCCCCATCTTTCCTAAAAAGCTTCATTTCCATCACTCTCCAATGGTCCTAATAATGCCGATCTATGTGTTATAGATGGTTTTATATCACCTCCCAATTCAATAACCACTTTATAGAGTCCAAGGACATCCTTATACTTCAGTTTTGATATTGTATGAGCCTCAATTAAGATACTGGGATATCCAAATCCATTTGATGGAAGAGAATATACTATATCTAATAGAGATGGTGATATATTGTTTGTAATGTCAACTCTAAAGGGCATACCACTCTTAACATTGAAATATCCAACGTAGGTTGTTGAAATTCTATTAATTTTATCGACTTTAACAAATCCATCTATACCTAATTTTCTCAAAAACAATACGGTATCAAAATATCTTTTAGTTAATCTACTCCTTTTAGATATCCCTACAATACCTATAGATTTTTGAAAAAGCGTCTCTAGAAGATCGTTGTATAATTGATACCTCAATATTGGTGATTCTATAGCTCCATCCAATAATATTATATCATAATTATTTTCCAATACAAGGTCTTTTAAAATATTGAACTCATATATAGATACCAATATCTTTTTAGCTATGTAGATGTCATATATTGAAGTATATAGGCTGTTGAGACTAACCCTCACATATTTATGTAGATACTTGACTATATATGGAGTATAATAGACAAGAGAAGGGCCATATACTTTAATTAAGTATTTTTTTATGTCAGAATCATATATAACTACTGACCCTCTAACAGCATATAATATTCCACTTATAGACTCTGCTATTGGAATAATCGACGTATCCAAGCCCACAATCTTCAATCCACTTAAGTCTGTTTTATTAAGTCTCACAATGTTTAAATCAAGTCCAAGATCTAACGAGTCTACATCAAATAGAGGAAAATACGACATCAATCTTCTTGGAAGTCTAGATATGAATTCATTGTCTCTAATGTAGTCAATCGATAGATCAGCTATGTAATTAAATGTAGGTATATCTTCTAAAATTTTTTGAATTTTCATTATCGTTCATGAATATTATTGAACAATACTGATATTTAAATATTTCTTTATAATTATTTATAGTTGGGATGAGTAATGAAGAAAATCTTAAGGTGAGGATGAAGATTGGAGATATGGAGTTAGAAATTGAGGGGCCGCCCGAAAAGATTACTAAGGTTATATCCCAAATAATGGGTAATATATCCATTTCTACAGAATATAGTGGGGTTGATAAAACACCAACTAAATCATGTAAAGAAATAGTTGAAGACTTATGGAGGGAGGGGTGGTTCTCCAAAGAACGTAGATTAGCTGACGTATATAGAGAATTAGCTGGGAGAGGATATAACTTTGATAAAAGTGCTATTTCACATGCCCTTGCATCACTTACAAAAGAGGGGATACTTAGAAGAGTGGGTAGAGAAAGGAAATATAGATATATACAGAAGTATCCTTATAAACAATATGTGAATGAATAGTATTAACATATCTTAAAGTCTATTCATAACATATAGAAG
>DQVL01000142.1 GCA_015661745.1 Thermoprotei archaeon
AAAACACCTATATAAACCTTATTATAACATTGAATTAATATAATTGGTATTCCTATGTAGTTTCTTTATTCTCTTGGTTATCATCAGATCTTTTATCCAATTCTTCGGCATGACTTCTACGATAATCAATATATTCGGATATAACTATAATTGCTATTATAGTTATTGCGAGTGCATATTTTAATGTTGGATAGGTATTTAAAAATTTGGGTATTGCACCTATCTGTGGGATAACATATATAACCTTTCCTATGAGTAAGTCTTCGGTTACAGTCCATGGGTCAGGAGCTAGATTCCGGTCTCCCTTTGTAATTATCATTTTAACCCCCTGTTCATTAACCAATATATCTAGTACTCTATGGACTATCGGTGTCCTTGGATTTAGGGGGGATCTAAATACTATTATATCACCAATTTCTACTTCATCTATCGACACACTTTTCACAACTATTATGTCGTTGATCTTCAAGGTTGGATACATACTGTTTGATACTACAACCATGAATGGCGTTGACGTACCAAAAGCAAGTTGGAATGTTGTTATTGTAATAAAATATATTGATATTATTGCTATTGAGATGATGGCTAGCCTCCTATAGAAACTCCCTCTTCTAGCCATAATTATGCTCCCCTAAATACTGTTAGCACAATACTTAATATTAGGAGTCCCCATCCCAATATAAGAATTATCTTCACATATTTTTTCACAGCTTCAAACATCACTAGAATTAAATATATCGCGGTTATGCTTATCAGGAATGTAATTACATCACCGTACATAGCAGCATATTCAGGGAATTCCCTAAATATCGTGCTCTCAAGTAAAAATCTTATTATATCCCTCATGAAATAATATATAGCATATAAAAAGTTTAGTAAAGCCTCTTGAGTTATTGGAAATACAGGTTCCGTAGCCATAAACGATACACCATATAATAAATATTTAGAATTTATAAAAGTAATTAAATTGAGCCTACATTTTTTCCTCCCTCTCAATAAACTGTGCAAGAAACAAGAATGATATGATTGCAAGTGGTATCGAGAGTATAAACCTAATTCTATTTGTCCATGCCTCTAGTTTTATGGGGATAAACCTCACCTCCACTTCATATGTTTCCAACCCCTGGTTATAAATCTCTATAGCGTAGTTACCCGCTCGTTTAACCTCAATTGTATAATTGAAGCTCTGGTTCAAAACTTTAGGACCGGCTATCGGTATGTATCTTACTAGCACGGGATCGAATTCACTACCTGGATTAAGTCTAAGGCTATATACCCGTATATATAGGATGAGCGCCTCACTAGGTTCTTTAGGTATTATCCTAACCTCAACTTTATCCCCCCGCTCAAGTCTATATATAGCTGCATCAGGCGTTGTTGGTGTAGGTTTAAGAATAGTAATATTTGAGAAGTAGAGGTTCACTAAGTTATTAGTAAATATGAGCATAATACTAAGGATAAAAATTAACGATATATACATGTATAGTTTTATCCTCTTCATATTTATTCCTATCCCCCATTATTTTATGATATCTTTTTTAGATAAAGAGAAACATTATATAATTAAAATTTACTTTTATATTTGTGAGTGTGGGTGGTAAAATGGGTGTAGCTAGCTACGCTGTATTCCGTGTAGCAAATGCCCTCGTAATACTATTTCTTGTAATACTAATTACTGCGGTAATGATGAATAAATATATGGAGGATACGATCCTTGCAGAGATACGGGAGAGGGTGGCTAACGAAGTCTTCAGAAATCCACAGTATATAAATCTCTCTCCCGAAGAAAAGCGTGAATTAGCTGAGAATTTAACTCAGTATTACATTAGACTTCGAGGATTAGATCGACCGTATATTATACGTGTCCTCTACCGGGCTGTAGATGCGATGAGTCTTAACTTCGGTAACGCCCAGACACTTAAAAGTGCGTCGGGGTCTACAAATGTAGCTGATATTGTGTTGGAGGCTCTTCCGCGGACCATCCTACTATTTACAACGGGTACTATAATAACTATAATAGTTGGCATCTTATTAGGTCTTAAAGCAGCTACTAATGTAGCTTCACTACTTGATAGGGCTATATCGACGTTCGCCATGTTTACATATGCCTTACCTATGTGGTGGGTTGGAATGCTATTCATATTCTACTTCTCCTATGTTATTGAAATCTTTCCCTCAGGCGGTATGGTCAGTATTCCACCTCCAGAGGATCCAATTGCATACGCCCTTGATGTCCTCTATCACCTTGCACTTCCACTAATTACCTTTGTGTTCGTGAATTTTGGTGGATGGAGTTATGCAACAAGGTCTATAGTATTAAATGTCTTAACCGAAGACTTTGTAAATACAGCTAGGGCTAAAGGTCTACCAGAGAGAAAGATCTTATATGGACATGTCTTAAGGACTGCCAGTCCACCAATTGTTACATCAACGACATTAGCTATTCTGGGATCGATCGGAGGTGCTATAATTACTGAAGCAGTATTTAACTGGCCAGGTCTGGGCAGGTTATTTTATGTAGCTATACTCAACGGTGATATGCCAGTGGTATTAGGTTTAACGTATATATCAACCTTCCTCTATGTATTTGCAGTCCTTGTCCTGGACTTTGTATACATGGTTCTCGATCCTAGGGTGAGGGTTGGTATTAGGAGGTAAGCAAATAATGTATGGGATGGGTTTAAAGGATATTGTTCAGGAGTTTCTGAGATTTAAAAGCGGGTTATTTGGGTTGTTCCTCCTATTTATCATTGTGGGTATGGCTGTTGGTGCCCCCGTTATATCTAGTGAGGAGGCGGGATATAGATGGTATGATATTGAGTATTGGACTGGACTTGATCTCCCTAAAGGTGTTCCTCCTGAGTGGGTTGGTCTCTTGACCGGCACTTCATACTCACCAAGTGAAAGGTATGTAATAGAGCCTGAGAGAAATAGATATGGATTTTATGAGTTCAATATTACATATAACTATGAATATGACGTGCCACCTACAAACATCATAATTAGGATTGAGGGTAACATAACTAAGAGATACCTTCTGACAATAGATGTGATTAGACCAGATGGATATGTTATAGAGAGAATCCTAGATCTCGCTCCATCATCAGCCTTGACAGATAATCTATAGTTTGGATTA
>DQVL01000075.1 GCA_015661745.1 Thermoprotei archaeon
GTTGTGTCCCATTAGAAGAGAAAGTAAATTAACTATTCATTTATAATGTAGAGCAATCTGAGTTGAGATTGAATTACAGGTTGATGGAACACCCTATATATAATAGTATGATATACTTAAACGTTTCTGCCCTCTATCTCTACTCTTACTTTGTTTGATGCTGAATAATAACACATTTCTATTACCTTCATTGAAGGTAGAATATCTTTTCCTGAAGACTTTGGAGGCTCTTTACCCGTTATTGCACGAAGAAAACAGTTCATTTCATTATAACTTGAATGTGTCATCATTTCATTAAAATTGGAATTGTAAATTATATCTCCATTTAGATATATTTTAGAAAAATCCTTTATTAATATTTTTCCTTCAGTTCCTGAAATATAAATTTCATTTATGTTGTACGGTGATTTCATGTCATGATGAATAACAGAAATAATCCCAGACTTAAATTCTAAATTTACTATGAATTCAGATTCTCCCCTTATGCCGGGATGCGTATAATTCATACGACAGTTAATATATTGAGGAATCTCTCCCAAAGTATCTATAAGGATATCTATCGTATGAATTCCTTCATAAAGTAAAAGAAAACGATTTAAATTTTTCCACCAGTTCTTAATAGTTTTTAATGTAAATCTTCTACAATTGATCATTGTTGGCGTACCAATCGCATTCTGTTGTATTAAGTCTTTCAGTATTCCAAAAGTTTGCGAGAATCTTAGAATATGGCCCACCATTAGAATTAACTTTTTCCTTTCCGCAATACTCACTAACTTTTTCGCCATTTCGTAATTCATTGAGATAGGCTTTTCAACGAAACAATGAATGTTTTTTTCCAGTAATGTGCTAACTACTTCATAGTGCAGATGATATGGTAGAGCTACAACACATGCATCTATTCTTTTACTCGTTAATATCGATTTTAAGTCATTACTAGAATTTGTAGATAGAACATGAATATCATATTTGTCTCTTAATCTGCAAAGGTTTTTATAGTGTAAAGCTCCCATTTGCCCTGTACCAATAACAAGGATTTTTAGTGACATTTCAATCACCTACATAAATCTCCTTAACCCCCATCATATATTTATGAAGGGGTTTTGGAATTTTAATTGTTTTATCTTCTGGATTATAATGGTTTTCAACAATTGCACAAATCAATCTTTCGACAGCTGCACCAGTAGCATATACATTTCTTGTAAGTTCTTTCTTACCTTTGGGTACTCTATATCGGATTTTTAATTTTTCAGAAACCCAAGTTCCTAAGGTTGCTATCGAATGTGTTTCCCTATACTTTCCTTGGGCAGGGAACCAGCTTTCTATATCTATTTGGATTAATGCTCTTTTATCCATATCGCCACTTGGAACTATTACTGCCCTATTAGGTATACCAAGCGACAAAAGAAATTCTTGAACATCATCTGTGATTTTATAAATTTCATGTATATCTTCATCTTTTTTCAATATCGAATGAAGTTCTACTTTATGGAACTGTCTTACTCTAAAGATTCCTCTAGTATCTTTTCCATGAGCACCCGCTTCTCGTCTAAAACAAGGAGTCCAAGCTATTATTCTGATGGGTAGATCTTCAGGATTAAATATAGTATCTTTATAATACGCAATAATAGAATGCTCAGAAGATGGAATCAATAATAAGTTGTCTTTTTCTATTTCAAAAATTGTGTCTTCAAACGCCTCAAAGTAGGTAATTTTTTCCTCCACGCTTCTTCTCATTAAATAGGGAGTAATCATTAATTTATCGCCGTAGCCTTTGTCTTTGAAGAATTCAATGGCGTACATACTTATTGCAAAATTCAAAAGTACCAGTTCATCAAATAAATAATAGAACCTAGAAATAGCTATATCTCCTGCTTTTTCTTGATCGATAAGTTTTCCTACTAAATTATAATGGTGATAGGGTTTGTAAGAGATAACCTCATATTCTACATTTGGGTACATCAGTTCAAAATTGTTTATCTTTTCTTTCCACACTTTCGGTTTACCAACATATTTTATAGGTTTCACTTGTTCTTCTCCATAGCCAATAGGAACATCTTCTAATAACCAGTTCGGTAATAATAATTCTATCTTTTTAATTTCTTCCTCTAACTTTCTAACTCTTTCTAACTTTTGTTTAATTTCGTGTTTTATTTTTGTTGATTCATATATCAAATCTGGATTCTTAGTTTGATTATACTCTTTGCTGAGTTTATTCAACTTTTCTCTAAGCTTTTGTAACTGAAGATTTTCTTTCTTCCAATCGTTATATTTTTTCAATCCTTCTTCAAAATATGGGATAATTGATTCAGCCCTTCTCTGAATTAAACATTGTTTATACTCTTCAACTTTGTTCACGAGATCTTTTATTCGCGGTATATATACCACCTCCAAATAGTCATTGATATAGGTAAACTTCCAATCTTTTTAAATGCTTCTTCAAGCCTGTCGCTCCCGATTACACCTAACGTCGTCACGCTCATATCTGAAGTCCAGCCGACAAGCTGGATTTGGGCGAAACCTGATATGAGCGTGTTATAAGACCCGCATTGTGGCGGGATGATGATGCGGAGACTGGGGTTCATGGGTGTGGTGGAGCAATAGAGCCTCCGGCTTGTAAGTAGGATTGAGGTAATGCAGGCAAGCATCCGAAGGGTGCGCAAAGTTGACAAGCATGAGGTTCATGGCCTCACCTCTCCTTCCATCCTCCCATAAGTGTTCTTGATATATTTATATTTTTAGGATCACTTTTATCGACCGGGGGGTCTTCTTTATCTCACCTCTTTAATAATTTTTGAATGACTTTATTTTCTTTA
>DQVL01000002.1 GCA_015661745.1 Thermoprotei archaeon
ACATATGCATATCTACCTTGGACAGAGCAGCCTACTGCCAGACTAATATGTAACGTATTATATAGAGAAGAGAGTTATGCCAAGGACCCCCGATCCAATCTTGAGAAAGCATTGAAAAACCTCTTATCTAGGTATGTACCATATATTGGCGTTGAAATAGAATTCTTCATCCTAAAGGGAATTAATATCGTGCATAATGAGGAGATACTGAACTTCTCAGTCAATATGGAGTCAGATGAACTACCTATAAATAATAATGGATATACATATGACTGGAAGGGAGGCTACTATATCCAACCTGCAAATGATACCCTATTTAAATATAGAGAGAATTTGGTTACTACATTAGAAAAATATTTTAATATATATGTTGAGAGTCACCACCATGAAGTGGGGATAGCTGGACAGAGCGAGGTGAATATAAGGTATAGCGACCCATTAGTAACAAGCGATAACTTCATCACATTTAAACAGGTTGCTAAAATGGTGGGTAGGGATATGGGGTTTATACCTATATTTATGCCGAAGCCAATCCCTATTGACAATGGCTCTGGACTACATATGCATATCAGCCTATATAGAGACGATGAAAACATATTCTACGATGCTGATGATGAATATGCCATGTTAAGCCAGACAGCAAGATATTTTATAGGGGGACTCATTGAACATGGTAGAGCCTTGTCAGCATTAGTATCACCAACAGTAAATAGTTATAGGAGGTTAATCCCAGGTTATGAAGCTCCTGTCTACCTTGTCTGGAGCAGATCAAATAGAAGTGCAGCGATAAGAGTCCCATTCTATAGTAGGAGATATGGAGGTGGACGTATAGAATATAGACCTCCAGATCCATCTTGTAACCTCTATATAGCCTCTGCAGCTGTATTGGCAGCGGGGATAGACGGTATAAATAAAAAGTTAGATCCTGGCGATCCAGTAGATGAAGACATTTATAGAATGCCACAGAATAAGAGGGTAAGTATGGGTATTAAGACTTTACCTAGGGGTTTATGGGAGGCTCTTGACGAGTTGGAGAGTGATAACAAGTTTTTAGAAGGATACTTGTCTAGAGAGTTGATAGAGACATATATAGAGTTGAAGAGGAGAGAATATATATATCTAGTGAAGTATGCATCTACAGCCGAGTATAAGATGTATAGCTCAATATAAAAGGTATAGATGGTTGGAATATCAAATTATAATGATTTGATTTAAATAGTATTTGTAGAATGATACACTATATAACTTGATGCTATGGTGGAGGCAATGCCTAATGTATTTGTATTCAACAGTTTAATGACCCAGTTCATGCATCCATGGAGGAAGACCGTTGAACAGGGTAAGCTCAGGATAATATTAGATAATTTCAAGAGGAGGGTGGGAGCCTTAGATGAATATATAATTGTATGGAAGAAAGAGTCTACACATCCATATCTCGTTAGAGAACCAAACGGTATAGTAGTTGGTGAAGTATTATATGATGTACCAAATGACGTTATACATTTACTCGATGAATATGAGTTGAGCCCCAAACGAAACTATAGGGTGGAGGAGACTATTAGATTGGAGGATGGATCCACCGTTGAGGCATTTGTATATGTATGGAGGGGGGAGGATATACATGAGAAGGATGAGGAGTTCAAGACTCTTCTTCCCGATGATTTAATACCTGAATCCCTTAAGCAGGATATAGTCCCTGAGTAGAGATGACTAGAAGTATATTCGAGAAGTATGGAGTCCCATTATCACTACTTGGTATACTTATAGTTGTAGGTACAATAACGTTTTCCATTATAGAGGGGAGGCCACTAGAAGATTCATTTTATTATATGATAACAGTCTTAACGACGGTCGGCTTCGGAGATATAACTCCATCAACAACCTTGGGTAAGATACATTTTATAATCGTCATATCAATAGGTCTAGCTTTATACGGATATTTCATATCAACCCTCGCATCTATATTGTCTGAGGAGAAACTGGCTAAGATGTTTCCAGGACTATATGGATACTTCACCGATGGTGGGAAGATGAGTGGCCATGCAATTATTATTGGGTGGAATCAATATGCCAAAAATGCATATGAAGAATTTTCATTGAATAGTGTAGAGGCCGTGGTGATAGTCAATGATGATGAGGAAGCTAAAAGATTGAATAGAGATGGTATAAAGGCATACGCTGGGTCCTTAGATGACCCATCAACCTATGAAAAACTAAGGTTTGACTATGCTAGAGGAATATTAATCACATATACAGATCCGAAGGAATCCATTGTATCAATCCTTAAGATAAGGAGATCAACGAGGAAGTCAATTATAATATCTCTTATTCTGGATGAAGAACTGGTTGATGTAATAAAACAAGCTGGTGCCGATGAAGTAATTAATATAGCTGAGGTCGGTGGACGCCTCCTAGCAAACTCATTGATTGAGCCGAAGGCGACCCATCTAGAGATTGATATGTTGAGCCGTGGAGGATTAGACGTTATGGAGTATGAGATAAAGGATAATCTGAAGGATAAAGATATTGAAACAGTTAGTAGTAAGATTAACAGCCACATCCTAGCCATATCGAGAGATGACCAATATATACTTAAACCCCCAACTAAATTCAGGCTTAGACGTGGGGATCGACTTATATTAATTGGGATAAGTGAGGAGATGGAGAGCGATATCAATAGATTGGATAAGGAGTAGCTATATCCTAAACATTTTTCTGACTCGATTATTATCGTATCCATAGATAAAGTATCTATGCCACCTATCTAACTCAATAACTATAGCAGGCTTTATACCGGGGATTGGATAATCTAGAGCTATCCATATACCACCATTCCCAAGAAATTCAACCGCCTTATCCCTAAGCCTATTAAGGGCATCCCTAGTTAAATATGTATAGACGATGTCATATCTCGATAGATCAGCCTTGAATAGATCAGCTCCGATAATCTTAATCCTATCATATTCCCTAGATAGTCTCCGGGAAACCTCTATAAGCCTTTTATCCCTCTCATACCCAAATAGATAGATATCGTCATACCTATCTGCAAACAACCTTAAAACCCTACCATCTCCAGATCCTAAATCAACTATCTTAGCTCCAGACTCAGGCTCAAAAATATCGAGGAGACGCCTCAACCTCGACTCCCTACTTGGATAGTAGGGAATCTTCATACCATTTTATGGATGGGACATATTGACTTAAAAACTTTATCTATCTAAAACATCATATAACATAGAATACTTTCACTGAATATAGGGTCCCCCAACAAATCATATACTATATAACTACTACCCAAACCAGATTTAGAGGGAGGTATGAGAAGGTTATCAACTGGTTTATGGTATCTAGACGATATTTTAAACGGTGGATTTAAATTGGGCTATACATATGAGATAAGCGGATATCCATGGGATATAGTTAAGGATCACATCCACCAGATAATTCCAAACATAGCTATACAGGATAGGATAACCATATTATATGGTCAATACTTCGAGGGGATAGACCCATATAAAATAGTGAGATACTGTAAAGTATATAGAATCGAATATAGTAGGATAAAAGATAGGGTAAGGATCGTCAGAGGCTTTAAAGGAGAGGATTATATAGATGGTATTAAGAGGGTTGAGAATATAGATGGGATAATCATACTAGTCGATCCATATCTCCATGCATATATGACGGGTAGGAAACAGTTATATGGGGTTATAGCCTCAGAGATATATAAAATTAAAAGGGTTGGTAAAACAATAGTGATATTCAACCGTCTACTGGCAAATGGAAAGCCTCTAGGAGGGGAACTCCATAGACATATAGCGGACTATATAACTTCAATGACATATATAGATGGATATCTATATCTAGAGCTTATAAAAACCCTCGACACCCCAAATAAGAGTATAACAATAGAATATAAACCTGGATATCCACAGCTTAAGAAGAAGATTCAACATACGATGCTTGAATGGATAGAGTGATATATATGGGGAGAACCATACCTAGTGCCTCAAGATTAATTGATGAAGAGATAAGGAGACTTAAAAAACTTAGGAGGAGGATGGATAGAAGGTATTGGAGAGCTATAGACTTTATAATTAAAGAGCTAAAGATGAATAGACATCTAATCTTCCAATATAACAATCCAGAGGATATCCTATCGATACCATATATCATAATAGTCAAGATATTAACGGATAAGAAAGTGATTGATAAACTTAATTGATTACACATACCTTTAAAACTTAAGATATAAGACAGAATAATATTTACATATATAGGATAATGAATAGAGAGTCATCAAAGATTTGGGAGATATTTAAAGATTTGATACTGGTTGCACAGGGAGTTAAAAAAGCTACAGTAGTAATTAAAGATACTAAATTAGTTAATGTACATTCTAAGGAGATACTGGAGGGTTGGGACATAGCTATATATAGGGATAGAATAGCCTATATAGGTGAGGATGCAGACCATACAATAGGTGGTGAAACCCAAGTATATAATGCTAGGGGGAGATACGCCATCCCGGGACTGATAGATCCACATATTCATATAGAGAGTAGCATGACAACCGTTACAGAATTCTCTAGAATGGTTATACCTAGGGGGACTACTACAGTCTTCATAGATAACCATGAGATAGCGAATGTCCTAGGTCTCAAGGGGGTCAAGCTAATGATGGATGAAGCAAGATATACACCTCTAAGGGTATATCTAACGGTGCCATCATGTGTACCCGCTTCAAATGCATCTATAGAGACGTCGGGTGCCGAGCTTACTCCAGAAGATATATCTGAGGCTCTAAGTTGGAGTGAGACTATAGCCCTTGGAGAGATGATGAATTTCCCAGGCGTATTAAAACTGGATGAGAAGGTCGTTAAGGAGCTTGAGGCTGCACACCGTATAAATAAAGTTGTAGAGGGGCATGATCCAATGCTTATGGATAAGGAGTTAAATGCATATCTAGCGGCTGGAATATCGTCAACCCATGAATCAACCACCAAGGAGGAGGTTATCGAGAGGATTAGGAGGGGGATGTATGTATATTGTAGGGAGGGCTCGGCATGGCTAGATATTAAAGAGACGGTTAAAGCTATTACGGAGGCCCGGCTAGATCCTAGGCATATATGTCTAGCCACGGATGATAGGGAGGCGGACTCAATAGTAAATATTGGGCATATGGATAACGCGGTTAAAAGGGCTATTGAAGAGGGTGTAGACCCTATAACCGCTATCCAGATGGCAACTTTAAACCCTGCTGAACACTATAGACTATCCAATGACATAGGTTCTATAGCCCCCGCTAGATACGCCGATATAGTATTACTACGTGATTTGACGAAGGTAGAGGTAGATACTGTATTTATAGGGGGTGATTTAGTAGCTAAAGAAGGAGTTTTAACCATCGATATACCTAGATATAAATATCCTGAATGGGCGTTAGACACTATAAATATTAAGAGGAGGTTTGAGGCAGAGGATTTCTACATATCATATGAAGGGGGAGATAGATATGTAAATGTCAGGGTTATACAGGCTATAGAAGGTAAGATATTAACTAGGGAAGTCGTTAGAGATGTAGAGGTTATAGAAGGGAATCTAGTCTCGGATCCCGATAGAATGATTTATAAAGCTGCTGTCATAGAGAGATATACAGGCTTTGGAGGATATAGCCTAGGTTTTATAGAGGGGTTTGGATGGAGAAGAGGTGCTATCGCCTCTACAGTAGCCCATGACAGCCATAATATTATAGTTTTAGGTGTAGATGAGGAGGATATGGCTAAAGCAGTTAATCATATAATTGATTTAAAGGGTGGAGTAGTTACTGTGGTAGATGGCGAGGTAGTATCTGAAGTCTCTCTCCCAATAGCCGGGCTAATGTCTGACAAGCCATATAATAAAGTTGCTAATGACATCATGGAAATGTATAGTATATGGAGGCAACTCGGATGTAAATGGGTATCACCCTTTATGACGTTAAGTATGCTAGCCCTTGTAGTGATACCAGAGATAAGACTAAGTGATAAAGGATTATATAGTGTATCGAGACAGAGATTTGTAAATCTAATTTTAGATGGTGAAGGCTAGACCCGATACTTCCTATAACCCATCTTTAACCTATATACCAACTCAATAAGATCAGGTACCGCATTCCACATCATTTCCTCATCGATTTTACTAGCCTCAGGACAATTCTCAACATCTAATATGACATTCCCATCCTGATATACAAGTGGATACAGCCTACATACAAGTGGTCTATATTTATATATTCTACATAACCCTGTATCGACATCATAGAATATACATCTCCCACCATACTCCCTTAAATAATAGTATCGACCCTTCTTAACAGCGAAATACTCTAACTTATACCCAGCCTCGATAAGGAGATCAATATCCCTCTCTGATAGGATAACCCTCTGCTCAAGACAACATCTAACCCTACAGTTAAAACAATCCAGTTTTAGATACTCATCCATAGCACTATATAGAATTAGTTAATTAGTAGTTAAGTATAAATATTATCATCTCTCCCTAGCTCCATTAGAGATTAGGAAATCCCTAATTTCCATAGGGATAGAGATACTCTTCATCGATAGCCTATCTACACATACAACTGTTAAGATACATTCACCAGATAATTTATCATCCCTAGACTCGTTATAAATACTAAATTTATATGTTATACT
The DNA here is from genome assembly GCA_015661745.1 of Thermoprotei archaeon. Lineage (GTDB taxonomy): Archaea > Thermoproteota > Nitrososphaeria > Geothermarchaeales > JDFR-13 > SZUA-1514. Next base: position 6,696 of record DQVL01000002.1, read on the forward strand.
ACTATTACCAATTAATACTTCGGTGATCTCAACCCTAAATCTATCGTATGGATATATTGGATAGTGGAAGTTACATTCAGCCCTAACCCTAGGAAAAAGTATATTAAATCTATTTCTAGCCTCGTCTAAACCTCCATATCTAGATAGCCAGAAATCTTCCTCTGCCCGTTCACAATATCTAAAGAAATTTGTGAAATGAACTATACCCGCTGCATCGGATTCACTCCAATATGCTATAGAACGATATATATGGATAGCCATATCTAACACCAAATATATTAAATTGCTTCTAAAGATTAGATATAGCCATCCTGAGAATAGAATAACATAGATAATATTTTCACTAAACTATAACCCATTATATATCCTATACCTCCATCGTTCTAATTGTATGAAGGGCTGGATACTAAGGATATATCCATTAATAGATAGATATAGACTCGTGATAAAGACTGGAGATAGACTTATATATAGAGATATAGAGTATAAACCTAAGATATATATAGATGGAGAGTTAGAGGCGGTTAGACTCCTTATAAAAGGTTTAGATGCATCAAACTATTTAATAGAATATAATATTGAGAAATGGTTTAAACCTCCATGGTATAGGGTGGAGAAGAAGATATGGAGTATATCACTCCCAGGTCCAAAAGAGTATAGAGAAGTTATAAACTGGATTAAAATGGATGGTAGATTAAGACTATGGAATACATATCCAGATGATATAAGCCAGATGATGTATAATATGAATCTATCGACATCTACATTGATTGATATAGATAATCTTAGGCTTCTCGAGGATCCATGGGATATAAAATATGAAGAACCCAGATTTAGAAGGGTTAGACTTAGGATATTAGATTGGTATGGAGATGTAATCCATCCATTTAAATATCCACCTAAGATTATCCAGGCTGAATATATAGACTATGGAGTTAAAGAGGTATATAGAGATTTAGATAATCTAATATCGGATATACATAGATATTCACCTGATATATATGAATTCTACAATACACCCGCATATATATGGTTTAGAAGTATAGATAAGATGTTCAGATTAAAGTCTAGAGTATATATAGACTATGGATGGAACGTACTTGAGCCGGATGAATACCATGGATATATAGAGTTAAGCAGGCTATCTAGGGTTGACCTACATGAAGTCTCTAGATATAGCATAGGCAAGATATTAACTACTATTGAGGCTTATAACGCCTTAAAACTTAGGAGGCTTATACCAGATATAAGGACTGATAAGGAAGGGTTCAAGACATTAGATAAATTATCTAAAGTGGATAGAGGGGGATATATACATGTTCCAGAGCCTGGTCTATACTGGAATGTAGCTCAATGCGACTTCACAAGCCTATATCCATCTATAATAGTCCATTATAATATTGGTAATGAGACTGTAAACTATTATAGATGTAGTAGATACATCTTATCTCCAGAGTCTAGACATAGGATATGCCTAGATATACCATCTACAGTTGCATATACGCTAGAGGAGATATTGAATAGGAGGGTGAAGCTTAAGGATCTATATA
>DQVL01000138.1 GCA_015661745.1 Thermoprotei archaeon
AGTGGTTTTTCATCTCCCCCCTCATGGGAGGGGGGTGGAGCCTCTTCCCCACTCATTACAGTAAGGAATATACTTAATTAGCTATATGAAATATGGTCTTTACACCATATTATTATAATGGTTTTCGAGGGTTGAAACTATATTTTTAAGTATTTCAACATCTGATTTTGATGATATATCTCTCATCCTATCCAATGTATTTTTTAGAATGTCGTGTATATATGGGTCTCTAAACCCCCTCTGCAGATATATTAGCCCCTGGGTATATGTGGCGAGTAACTCACTAAATTTGTAGATGTAGTGTTCAAGAGATTCAGATTCTTCAACATCATCTATAATATCGTGTATCCCTATGAGTTCGATAATCTCTTTAAGATATTCCAACTCCCTATATCTATCTCCTTCAGTCTTTAGGGGATATGGTATATCCCCAGTATATGCCTCACCTAGATCATGTATAGCCGATAATATCAATATTTTCATCCAATCAAGGTCTAAATCTATATATTTTTTTAGATATAATGCCGTGATAACTGTATGGAGAAGGTGGTCGGCCACACTCTCTGCATGAAGAACTTTAGATTTTATCCATCCAGTCCTTTTAATCCTCTTTACCCTATCTATAACCTGAGATAGAGCCATTAAATCTTCTATATATCTCATGATGAAATTAGATGTCTAAACATATATATATTGTCATGTTAGGTTTCGAGATATAGATTTAACAGTGTTATATAAATTATTTATCCCCTTATTCCCAGTATATATTGGTTAGTGATAACTATTAATTATAATAGATTTCTTAATAAAATTTTTGATGAACTATGAAGACTTCAACATTGTATTTCGCTTCTGGATTGGCCGCTCTACTTGCTGCTGTACAAGTATATCTTGGACTTAATCTTCATTCATTCGGTGTTGGTGGGTTACATACCCATATAACATTAGCTATATTATTATTATTACTTATGCATATCCCCTTTCTACGTGGTGAGGGATATACCAAAAAGGTTTATATGGGGTTAATTGGGTTGATCGGCCTCCAGGGTGGCATAGGTATATATCTAGCTTTTATAGAATTTATAAGGGTGTTGAATGTTATTCATCACATCTTTGGATGGGTCATACTCTTTGGTAGTATTTTAGGTGTGGCATTAGTTTTTATGAGGAAGTAGGGGATTCCTCAACCTTCTCTAATAACTCCATATCATCCATATATAGTGGTGTTATACATAGGAACTCCACTGGTTCATCTCCAATATTGATGTATTTATGGGGTATTCCACTCGGTAAATATAGGACGTCCCCATATTCCACTATATACTCTTCATCCCCAATTATTAACCGCATCTTCCCTTTTAGAACATATTGTAGGTGGAAGATCTTACTATGTCTATGTAGTGGTATATAGCCGTCAACCTCAATCTTAAAATGCCTCATATTATAATTGAATCCCTTCTCCCTCGTTGCACCTAAGACAGCTACTTGGGTTTTATATGCCCAATCAACCGGGTAAAAACGTCTATTTACATTCTTGAATACCGGCATATAATATTATAATTATATGTAATACTTATCAACAAGGTTATATACTCTCCTTCTTCTCAGCTGTTAACGATATAAGTATAGTCCTTAACAATGTTACTGAAGAACCTATTATAAGGAGTCCTGAAGCTAAAGATGCGACACCCGCTACAACCGCATACCTCCCCGGTTGAAGAAGGTCTATACCTAATACTATAAAATATAGTCCAATAGCTATCAATACTACAGAGACTATCTCACCTATAAGTATCTCGATCTTCATATACTCTCAACCTCTTAACTATTCTATTCAGTCCTATTAATAGGAGTATGAATCCAGTCAGTGAAGATATTGTGAAGTATGTAATTTTTAGGGGTAGATAACCTAATGAATGGATGAATATGGCTATCGATATCAATATTAAAATGTAATCTAAAAATTCTTTCATCAGAATAGTATATTAAAGGAGCTAGAATATTAGTCTAAAGATGAATCTGATTATAGCCCTGAGAGTCTCTATATATACCTCAAGTTCATACCAGTCTATAGCGTTTAACAAGTTTATATCACCTGGTGTAACCGGTGCATTATTACTATAGAGATATAGATCTTCATAGTATGTGGTGAATAATCTAATTATAAGCTCTGGTATATTAGCTACTCTATAGAGTTCCATCAACCCCTCAATAAACAGTATATTATATGTGAATACAATGAAGGTTAGTATTAAATATGGTAATCCATTAACCAAGACATAAACTAGATTAGGCTTTAATAGCCCTATATCCTTCCTAGCCATCCTACTATATTCCTCCTCTATAATATCTCTAGCCTGTCCAGCCAATCCCCCTATATAGATTGAGAGGGGTTCAACCAGTCCATATATGATATAAGTAGTTAGTGATAGGAAAACCAGTATAATTAATAGTTGACCAATATTTGTATTCAATAAATCCCTGATTAGAGGAGCTATCTCTCTTGGAACAGCGTCTAGACTACTCTTTATAGATGCACTAAAGAGTTGGTTGAGGTATAATATAAATAGGGCTAGACCAATAGTCAGTGATACTCCAAAGACTAGATCAAATGGTATATATATTATCTTTTCAGTCTCTACACTAGTATATCTCCTATCGATGTTAACGAGATTTAGGAAGTATGTGAAGAGGATGGTAGGTATTAAAGCAATAAATAGATCTAACATTATGTTGGATACTATATTGCTGAAGAAGTTATATGGGATCTCCGATGTAAGAAGTGGATATGTAAGTCCATAGAATATTATTATGCCTACTAACATAACTATGAATACCGAGAAAAACGCTATCCATACACGTCTCATGATGAATGAGACTGTATTTAATAAGATGCCTGAGATGAGTATAAATGGTATTACGGTATTTACATATATTGATCCCGCCTCTCCATACACCTCGCTATATTGAATCACTGCATCCGCCAATGACCCTGTTATCACAATCTGTATCCAAACCATTATACCGATATATATTATCCATGGGATCCGGTCGGTCAACAATTTTGTTTTGAACCTGTTTATGATGCTCATGTAGGTGTCAACCTCTTAAACCTATTTATCCGCTCAAAAATCTCCTCAAGAATAGTTTCTGGACCGACATCTATTGTTATTACATCTTTTGATAGTAGACCTTCCATCCTTTCACTTCTAAGCTTATCCTCCCTATACCTTAGTATTTGGAATGCTATACGATCTATATCTCTTCTCTCTTCAACAGCGAATCTCGTGGTTGATGGACTTATTACATATATGTTATGCTTCAATATCTTTAGTATCTCAATTAGATTCAACTCTTCCTCATCCTCTAAATCAGTTATATATATGAATAAGGTCTTACCTCTAATACCTAGTCTTGACAATATATAGCTATATTTAACCGGTATCTCCCCCTCTATATTGAATGGTATATCGGTAAGGATATCCAATATCTCTCTATACCCTGTTACACCAATCTTTGAGAGCGGCTTTATCAAAGGTTTTATACCTCCAAATATGACTAGCCCTATTCTATCAGATGTATTTATCATCTCCATAATCAACTTGGAGATGGAGTTTACTATATAGTCGTATTTTCTCCTACCAAGTCTACCAGCTAACATACTCTGTGTTATTCTAATCATTATAACTATATCGTTCTCAACCTCCCTATGATACTCCCTTATCATCAATCTATTTCTCCTGGCTGTAGCCTTCCAGTCGATAAACCGTATTACATCCCCAGGGTTATACCTCCTTATATCTTTAAACTCCATCGAGTATCCAAGCTCCATAGTTCTGTGGAGACCTGATAAATACCTTCTTCTAACATATAGAGTTAATTGATTTAGTTCCACCAGACTTTTTGGGTAGCATCTTATATATTCTTTCTCTATATCTTCATCATATAATTCGATTGTATATAGGGTTAGTATATCCGTAGTCTTTATGTAGAATGCCTTAAAAACATGTTTACCTATTCCCCTAGTCTTCAGTCGATATCTAATTATAACTCTAGATTTTGGGGGTATAGTTATTGACCCACTATTTTTATATCCATCAACTAGATGTAGTGTCTCTGGGTAGTAGTCGATATAGCTTACGTTATATAAACCTAGGAAAGATTTATTTATAATCTCAATCACTACCTCAACCTCATCCCCATCTAATACCCTATCAGGAACTATTCTCTTAATTGTTAGATTCTCCAATACTGAAGCCTTTATCCTTGAGTATATCCAGCTTGATACTATGAAGATATAGAAGGTAGTAGGTATTGATAATAACCATGGTATCGTTTCGAAATGTATGATTGGTATGAGTAACCCGATTGAGAAGCCAATAGCTATTAACAATACTTTACCAAGGTTATTTATCCCCACCGCAACCCTCTTCATATAGGTACCCTAACCTTCCTAAGGGATTCCTCGATAATATCTTTGGGTGTTACACCCCTGAAATGAGCCTCTGTAGATAATAATATTCTGTGGTTCAATACTGGATATACCATTCTCTTTACATCTTCAGGTGCTACATAGTCACGTCCATTCATTAGAGCATATGCCTTTGAGGCATATATCAGGTGTAAGGCTGCCCTTGGGCTTATCCCCCACTCCAACCTATTATCCCTCGATATAGTGTCAATTACATCGACTACATAATTCTTCATGTCTTTCGATACCGTTACTCTATCTAAAGCCCTTCTCATACTCAGAACCTGATCTTTATTGAGAATGCTTTTTAGAGATTCTTTCTCAATCCCTCCATGTATTGAGAGAATCTCAATATATTCATCCCTATTTGGATAACCAACGTGTGACTTGAACATAAACCTATCTAATTGAGCTATTGGTAGTGGATATGTCCCTTCAATTTCAATTGGGTTCTGCGTTGCTATTACCATGAATGGCTCAGGAATTTTATATAACTCCCCCTCTATAGTTACCTGTCTCTCCTGCATAGCTTCAAGTAAGGCGCTCTGGGTCTTTGGACTAGCCCTGTTAATCTCATCAGCTAAGACTATATTTGAGTAGATGGGGCCCAATCGAGTCTCGAATTCACCCGTCTTTTGATTATATACTTTAGTCCCTATAATGTCTGCTGGGAGTAGATCTGGTGTAAATTGTATCCTACTGAATTCTAGATCTAGGAGGTTAGCAAATGTCTTAGCCAATGTAGTTTTGGCAATGCCGGGTGGCCCCTCGAGAAGTATATGTCCTGTAGATACTAGTGCAGCAAAGAGTTCCTCCTTGGTCTCATCCATACCAACAACTACCTTATTTAAATGGTTATAGACTCTTCTCCAGTTGTCACTTACAAATGTTAAATCCATCTTATGCCACCCTAGACATTATTATATTTATAGATTGGAGGAATCTCCTAATAACTCTCTTCCTATGAATAATTGGGGGGAATATAAATCTCCTCTTTACCCTTCTATAAATATGGTCAATATACCTGACTGATTGATATATATCTTCATCGATATCAATCTTTCTATCTAATACATCCTTAATCGATACATTATACATCTCAGTTAGCATAAGAGATGTAAAATTATATGTATTGATTATAAACTCCCTAAAAT
>DQVL01000005.1 GCA_015661745.1 Thermoprotei archaeon
AATATATCTGGCTATGACGATAACTATAGTAAGCCCCTCTATGAAAGGCATACAATATATCTTCGAGTATGCTCAGTCCATGGCTATCCAGAAAGTAAATATATTGATGAGGGCGCTGTATGGTTTAAGGTTAAGTATATATACTCTAATGTATCCTCTCTAGACGTCCAACTATATGTAATAAATACATCTAATGGGGAATTGCTCTATAGAGATACATCAAACTATGTTGGAGAAGTTTCTAATGTGATTTATGCAAACGCCGAAAGTTTGAGGCATATCCATCACCATGTATATGATGGTATAGCAATTTGCTCATTATATAGATACACAATTATTAACAACTAATATTTTGGATAGAGATGACGTCGAGTAAGAAGTTGACGCCATATACCATGGTAACGAGAATGTTCATAGGATATATCATTCTAATTTCCCTTGTTACATCAACAAGCTCCTTAATCTTCTCTGATCTATATAACTATTATAGTTTTGGAGGCATATCCGAATCTTTCTTCAAAAGTGACTTGAATATATTGATGGTTCAAACAGCTGGATATGCTTTTGGTGATATAAGGGCTATGATCCCTCAAAGTATAAATACCTATGCATTTATAAAAGAAATGCCTTTTATTATCACAAGGGATGACATCGATTTCTTTGAGGAGTTAGATGGTGTTGAGAAGGTTGTACCTTTTGGTGTTCATACCATACATTTTTTGAGGGAGAATGGCGAAGTTATCTCTACAGATGCATTAGCATTCGATATAACTGGTAATCCAGAAGTGTTTAACTCTATCTTCACCCTCTTAGATGGTAGCCCCCCTCATCTGATAAAGATATGTATATTCTCCCAGTTTTTATGAGGATGAAAGAAGTTGGTTTGGGTGAGGAATTTTATGTATTTAAAAGGTTAGATGAAACTAGGACATGGGTTAGGGGAAGTGTTATTTCATCCTTTGGAATACCTGTTAATATAGTTATTGATAGTGATGTAACCGACTGGTTAATTAAAAATCTTTCCAACGCCACACTATACAATAAATTATTGTATGAAGATGGGATTTTATTGGGGTATGACGGAGTCTTCCTATTAATCGAGGATATTAATAAAGTTCCATCAATTATAGATAATATATTGTTACAATATAATGAATCAATTATCTTAAGCTCTTTTACCATTAAGACTCGACTCTTTGGGGTTTACTCAGACGTTTTAAATAGCTTCTACATTGGTATGATACCTACGATGATACTTCTTTTGATTGTAATGCTTTTAACGATATATACATGGAGAAAGTCTATTGAAACGATTCTAATTCAGTTTCTAGCATTTGGAATAGGTAAAAGACATATAGGATATATATCTGCTTTAATAACCCTAATTATCCTAGTATCATCCCTATCCCTGACAATACTCTCTTTAAATATTAAACTATTATTCCTAAACAATGTAATAGAAAATGTATATCTTCAGAATAGAAGGCTGGGGTTTATGTCAGGAGTTACAAAGCATTTTCTTAGATCCGTTGAGATGATATTTCAAAATCCTTATCCAGCTATTGCATTTGATATAGTGTTATCTATATCTATATTTACAATACTCTTTACCCTCTTCCATCAAAGGTTGAGGGCTATGATGAGGTGAAGAATATGTCTAAAGACATATATAGAATTGATTCAATCGAGTTGAAGGGTATATCCCATAAATATGGAGTAGGTGAGTATTTATTTAAGGATATAGATCTGAATATGACTAGAGGTTGTAGGATATGTCTAGTTGGGAGGAATGGAAGCGGTAAAACGACTCTCCTAAAGATAATAGCATTGAATCTATTGCCTTCCACAGGTAGTTATCAAGTTGATGGAGTAAATATTTATGAGAAGGGATTCGAAGAGATTCAGATGTTTAAAAGGAGGTATATTGGATTCAGTTTTCAGGAGCCAACATTAATAGACTCTCTAAATCTCATAGGTAATATAAAGATCATTGAATATATACGTGGGGTAGAGATAGATTTAGATGGTCAGTCATTCAATGAATTAATATCTTTATTGGGGTTGAAGGATAAACTATATGTCAAAGTTAAGAAGTTGAGTGGTGGAGAGAGGAAGAAACTAGATATTTTACGAGCAATAATATTTAATCCTGAGATCTTGGTTCTAGATGAGCCTACAGCACATTTAGATCGTAGGAGTTATGAAATAGTGATAAACTTGATAGATGGTTGGCTTAAAAACCCCTATATAATATATTCTACACCTAGGGAGTCTAGACTCATGGATATAAGTACAGAGGTAATCGATTTAGATAACCTATAACACTCCTCTAATAAGAATCATATAAATCACATCATAAATTCTATCCTCTAACAAATACTTTAATGGTTAGAATGAGTAGCTATGACGTCGTCCTAATTGGTGTCGGGAATGTAGGGAGGGTAATCCTGAGGGTTTTAGCAAATGATGATGATGTTGATAAGATATATGCTGTCGACTATAATATAGATGCATTAAAAAAGTTTGTTGGAACACTTGAGAGCGAAAAGATATATCCGTTGAAGGGGGATATACGTGATATAGACTTGACAGCTGATATAATGAAAAAAGGTGATTACATCATTAATGCATCATGGTATGAATTTAACATCCACGCTATAAAAGCTATGTTGAGGGCTGGGAGGGATATGCTTGACCTTGGAGGACTATATTGGATGACCCGTAAAGAACTGGAGTGGGATGAAGAGGTTAGGAAATCTGGTTTAACACTCCTCTTAGGAGCTGGGGATGACCCGGGAACATCAAATGTACTCGCGAAGCTAGCATATAATAAACTGGATAGAGTCGATGAGA